>JANZYY010000863.1 GCA_026419705.1 Fischerella sp. | reverse complement strand
AGATGTGTATAAGAGACAGAGGCAAAGTTCCGTCCGCAAACAGTAGCAGAGTGGTTGAAACTGCTACCAGACGATGGCACAAATCCTTTACCGCTACCAGTAGTTACTCAAACAGTGCCAACCATTGATTTATCTGCCCAGCAGTATCAAGCTAATTTGCCCCAAGTAAAGGTTGGTAGTGGAAAAGGATATTCATTACTGTTTGGGAATATCACTTCCATCAGCAATCAAGTGCGATCGTCCAAAGTATTACTGGGAGCAGGTGTAGCCTTTATTGCTGCCACCGCAGGTTTTGGCATCACTACCATGTTCAACAAGCCTCAGCAACCACCTCCAAAGCCTGTTTTTGAACAACCCAGTCAAGATACCTCTGTGAAAATACCATCCACAGATACACCTGCTCCTACACCTGTCGAGACTAACACCTCTTCACAGTCATCTGCTCCTTCTAGACAGCGCTACCGCAGTCGGCGTTCTTTACAACCAAAATTCCCTACCCGCAATGCTACAGAAGAATCGTCAGGTCGCCAATCTCTAGAACGAACTCGCTCGCTTGCTACACCTAGCACATCTCCATCACCTTCTTTAGTTGAAAGACTGCGAGCAATCCGGGACTCTCGCCAAAATTCTCCTTCTCCACCTTCAGTCAATCAGCCAATATCCCCGTCTTCCAATCAAGCTTTCCCTTTACAAAATCAAATTTTTCCTTCACCGCAAGCTACAAAAGAATCTAATACAAAAGAATCTAATTCTGTTGTTGTACCCGTACAGCCAGCAAATCAAGAACCAAATTCTGCTGTAGTAGTTCCAATACAGGAAATAAAGCAAAATTCTCACACTGACAGCAAAGAGGAACCAGAACCACAGCAGAAAATCGGTGAAGATCCAAATGTCGATGTGCCATAAAATGATGGCAGTTAGTCGATTTGAGTATAACACTTCAGTTCATAAATTCATAGCGAATACAATTCTGGGCGTTGCATAAAATGGGGATGGAAAATGAACCACCAAAACGCCAAGAACGCTAAGAATTGAATTTTTCAATGAAAAGAGGAAATAAAATCATTTCGCTGTCTCTGTAATGCCCAGTTCTGTGTGTTTAAAAAGCTACGATTTTATATCAATTTTCTATCGGTATTAGGTACTTAAAACTCTTTTAATTGTGTCCAGTAATTCCTTGATGGTGTATGGCTTCGATAAAAATGCTTGCACGCTAATACCACTAACTTCTAAAAGCCTACGGTTAGAAGCCAGTCCACTAATGGCAATAACTTTGACTGTTGGATTCATTTGTTGCAGAACG
>JANZYY010000862.1 GCA_026419705.1 Fischerella sp. | reverse complement strand
AGATGTGTATAAGAGACAGGGTAAAACCCACCGTTCCACAAGGCTGTTTGCATCAGTTCCGATGGTATAGCTTGTAATACTCCTTGCATTTGGGCTACAACTTCTTCAGTTGTATACAGGGGTACATTTTTGGTAGTAAAGCCGTATTCGCGGGGAACCAAATGCAATCGTTCTATTTCGTTTGTAATTGCAGGTTTTAATAAACCCACGATTGCAGTGCGATCGCGCGGTAGGTCGCAACTGCCTTCCAAACCTTTGACTGTTGTAAAATTTATTGCTCCCCGTCGTGCTAAGGCTTCTTGAAACATAGCTTCTGTAGGAGGATGCACATATCCCGCCACAATATGAGCATCACCAGCATAAGGACACCAAATTAGCTCCATTGTGGCAAGAGGCGGGCGCTTACCTAGTTGATCGCGGTAATTCCAAATACTTTTTGTCAAGGGAAAATGTCGAGGAGTATAAACAAAGCCAATCCCAGTTTGCTCAAATACTTGCTGGATTTTTTCCAACGGTAAACTAGTCCAATCAACTCCCAAACCCTGCCAAATCTCCACTAAGGGTAAACCATATTTTGTTGGCAAGCGATCGCCCCCATGCATCAGTACTGGTTGTCCAGCTGCGGCTAATAATAATGCTGTAATGGGGCTAATCGGTGCTGTGCGAGTTCTGCCATCATAGGGTATACCTAAAACCATGACAGATCGTACCGAAGCGATCGGTTTCAGTTTGGGTCCTAGTTCATCATAGGCATCTAACATACCAGCCAACTCTTCACCCGTGGGACGTTTGATCCGGTGAGCAATCAAAAACGCCCCGATCTGAACTGGTGTCGCTTCACCCAGCAATATCATCTTTGTGGCTGCAGTAGCTTCCTCACGAGTCAAATTTTCTCCCGTATGATTACCACTGCCTACCTTTTTCAGTAATTCCCGAAATGCATTACTCATAGCACAATAGTTAGTGGATAGTGGATGGTGGTTAGTGGTCAATAGTTATACTATCTACTAACCACTAACTACTAACTCTTTACTAGCAAACCGAAAGCTCTAAAGTAACTCGTGGTGGTATATTGTCTCGCACTAATTGCCAAAAATGCTGAATAGGAGGAATTTGCAGGCGGTCTTGAGTAGTAACCATTACTACTCGGCGAGTAAAACTTGAATTCTCAGCTAAAGCACAATTGCCGGCTAAGGGACGAACCGCTAAGGTAGGGTCTCTACGTGCTTCTACTAATGCTGAAGTAGGTAACAAAGCTATTAATTCTCCCTGGCGTACTACTCCCCGGAAGGCATCTAAGGTGTTGACTTCTAAGACTGCTTGGAGTGTAGCTTGCAG
>JANZYY010000861.1 GCA_026419705.1 Fischerella sp. | reverse complement strand
GATGGGTATCAGCGATGCTATCTACCCGATATCACCGTCATCAATTCTACTAAATTGGAGGCTGAGCCGTTCTGGGAGGAGCGTTCAACCCTGACGCTTGGGGCATCAATCCCGCTGGTTGTTGAGGTAGTTCGTACTAACTGGCGAGATGATTACTACACCAAGCGTGGTGCTTACGAGGGATTGGGTATAGCTGAATACTGGATTGTTGACCATCAAGCCCTGGGAGGAACTCAGGTTATCGGTAAGCCCAAACAGCCAACCATCTCGATTTACTCTTTAGTAGAAAGTGAATATCAAGTCAGCCAGTACAGGGCTACTGACCGGATCGTATCGCCAACATTCCCAGAGTTGAATGTGACTGTGCAACAAGTTTTTGAACCGCGATCGCGTTTTTAATTGCTGGTGCTTAGACTTGTCTAAACACCAGTATTTACAACTAAGTCTGATTACTCCTAATACCAATTCTGTATGAAGATGCGCCCTCCGTGTCAGAAATAAAAAAACAAACCACATAGACGCGCAAGCGTCTTCCCGCAGGGTAGGACACAAAGAACACAAACAGAGGAGATATGGAGAGAATTTAGCGCAGCTTCACAAAGAAATAGTATAAGCTATTTTTGCTCAATTTTGGACGCTACCAAGTCTTTTACTTGCTCAAATAAGTCCTGCGCCTGCGTTCGAGTGCTGGCAATTTTTTCTAAAAACTCTGCTTTTGTGTCTTCATTCAAAGATTGGGCATTGATAAGTATATTCCAAAGATTTGCTTCAATAGCTCCATAAAGAAGTGAACTGCCTGCGCCTACATCGCTAACAACAAATCGATTTGAGAACCTAGCAGCCTCTTTTGCTAAACGTAAGCCTTCCAAGATGTTGGCGCAAGCATTGAGAGGTACTTCAATTGCTTTATTTGTTGCATCAGCAAGAGCTTTCTTTCTAGCGTTTTTTTCCTCATCAGTTGACTTCGGCAAAGCAAGAGCAGACATATACTCGTTAAAGCATTTAATATCTTCGATCGCCGAATTTTTGGCAGAATTTAGCATTGTTTCCAGCTTGCTGCTGAGCGTAAATATATTGTTAGACTCGTCAATATCCTTTCGCTTGGAAGAGATCCGCAACGCCATCAGAATTAGGCCGAAACCCATGCTAGCACTTACGCACGCGACGGAGCCTCCTCCGGGAGTTGGGCTATCGCTTGCTGTTTGAGCTATGAAATTTTGTAGAGGGGTTTCCCAAAAGGAGTCTGAACTGGATTGTTGTTGGATTGCAATGGCACGGATGAGATTTTTAAATAGAAAAGCAGTTGTTAGTGGACCAACACCACCGGGAACGGGTGTATATGCTTGGAGAATTGTCGCAGTGGAAGCAATGTCTAAGTC
>JANZYY010000860.1 GCA_026419705.1 Fischerella sp. | reverse complement strand
ATACTGCCAACCCCGCTTTCCCCACTTCCTCCTATGCTGCTAGTAACTACTGGGTGGATATTGTATTTAATCCAACAAACTAGTAGCTAACCACAGTAACGTTGTGGTGTTTAAGAAACCTGTTTTCCCAAGGAAAACGGGTTTCTCAAAAATCAAGATTAGCCAAGCTGTTACACATTTCACTGCATGAGTATCTTGAAAGTTGTCTGTAAGTTAGTTGTTTTTACTACCTTCTACCATACTGATTACTGGCAAAGATAGAAAATATGCTTTTAAACGTGTCTTAGCTTAGTGCCCATGAAAGCAACTTTGCAGAGAGATTTATTGTGAGAGTCATCAGATGAAACGTTTTTTAGCCATTGGTTCTTCAACAAACTTAGATAAGCAATTTACTAAGGTGGAACGGGGGACTAATTTGCCATCACTAGATACCTGTTGTTGGTGTGCGAAGGAGGTTGGATGAAAAAGCTTATTCGCGCGATCGCATTAATAGCATTGACCGCGCTGTTGGCGATCAACCTGAACGGAAATTTTCAGCTGGGAACACCGAGAGTACTCGCCACAGATAACCCCATTACCATCGAGAACTCCCTGCCAGGTAATCCTCCATCACAGTGGGATGTCACTGGCGCTGGTAGTTCCAACATCCAGGGTTTTACTACTGATATCAGCTATAAGCCGGGCGATACAGTTAACTTCAAAATCAAAACTAGCACCAGCGCCACTGGCTACCGCCTTGACATTTACCGCATGGGCTACTATGGCGGTAATGGTGCCCGCAAAGTAGCAACTGTTCTACCTTCGGTAGGCATACCCCAAAGCCAACCTAACTGCTTGACTAACTCTTCAACTGGACTAATCGATTGCGGTAACTGGGCAGTGTCTGCGTCGTGGGCGATTCCAACAAATGCGACGTCGGGAATTTATTTTGCGAAGGCAGTGCTTACATCTGGAGCGACGGGAGCCAGTCATATCGTTTTCATTGTTCGGGAAGACGACAACAGCACTTCTCCTAGTGATATCCTTTTTCAAACCTCGGATACTACGTGGCAAGCATACAACAGCTACGGTGGCAAAAGTCTCTACACCGGCGGACCAGGTCCTAAAGGAGGTGCTTACAAAGTCAGCTACAACCGTCCTTTCAACACTCGTTCTGTTGATAACGGTCAAGATTGGCTATTCAACGCCGAATACCCGATGGTGCGTTGGCTAGAAGCCAATGGCTACAATGTCAGTTACTTTACTGGCGTGGATAGCGATCGCCGTGGCAACTTGATCAAAAAGCACAAGATTTTCCTATCAGTTGGTCACGATGAGTATTGGTCTAACCAACAGCGTCTAAATGTTGAAGACGCCCGGAAAGCAGGCGTTAACTTAGCATTCTTCAGCG
>JANZYY010000859.1 GCA_026419705.1 Fischerella sp. | reverse complement strand
AGATGTGTATAAGAGACAGAACCCACACCGATCAAAGATGATTTATTGGTGAAAATTTTTGGTGGTTATGTTGCATCTCAAGATACTATCTTGGAAGAGCTAGAGCGTCACCGCCGAGCACATCTAGAGAGATTGTCTACATATAAAGCTTTAGAGAGGCAATACTTTCAAGATTTTCAGAAACTTTCAGAACCAGCCAAGTTTCATTACCTGACTCTTCTCAAAGGGATCGGTTATGAAACACACTGGCTTGATTGGTGCGAGCGAGCAATTAAACTACTCAAATCAACTGTCTAGAAATTGTAGTAATATCTAACTTAAAGCAGCTTTGTGTTTTGTCTGAGTCTGTTACAATAACTAGGTTGTTTTATCTGATTCCGTCCATCTTTGAGTCAGTCAATAGACCTTATCAACGTCGATACATTAGCGCAAGAACTGGCGACCATACAGCAAACAGGTTCTAAGCGAATCGCCTTGCTGGGTTCTCGTCACGTACCAATTACCCATCAAAATTTAATTGAGATGATGACCTATGCCCTAGTTTTATCGGGCAATCAGATTATCACCTCCGGTGCTACGGGTACAAATTCAGCCGCAATTAGGGGAGCAATGCGGGCCGATCCCAACCTGTTAACTGTGATTCTGCCTCAGAGTCTGGAACGCCAGCCATACGAATCTCGCCAACAACTAGAACAGGTTATGCATCTGGTAGAAAATCCCAGTAACGATCATATGTCTCTCGCTGAAGCTAGTTACCTATGCAATAAAGAGATTGTCTCTCGTTGTCAGCAACTGATCTGCTTCGCGTTTCACGACAGCAATACGCTGCTACAAACTTGTAAAGAAGCAGAAGAACAAAGAAAAGTGGTAACGCTTTTCTATTTTGATTAGTCATTAGTCATATGCAAGCAGTACATAACTCCATCACTAACAAGGAGTAAATGTTGTCAACTGTAAGACCAATGACTTGAATAACCACAGACGCTGTGGACACATCGCGAGTAAGGGGAACTGAACTGACCTTGCTAAAATTGTGACTGGGTTTTTGCAACTGCTTAAACTCAAAATTGTACTAATTGTTCATATTGATGCAATTATCACCATTTCCGAGTTACGTGATTTTTTTTCATGCGCGAGCTGTTATGGCTGTATTAAGTTACCTGCCATTTCTGGTACTGAATTATGTCCGTGCGTGTATGGATGATGATAAGCCTGCTCCTCGTGCTATGTTTGATAAACTGCCACCCTAAGCTCAGGGAACAACGTGGGCAAATTGTAACCTAAACATATTGCCAAGCACCAGAAAAATCTGAGTAGTACTTCACCAAACCAAAATTGCTGGGCAAGTATTGTTTGTAGTTAGCGCTTCAGCGTGAAAGCGCCGACTACAAAC
>JANZYY010000858.1 GCA_026419705.1 Fischerella sp. | reverse complement strand
GCCTGAAGTCGCCTTCAGCACTTTCCAGCCCCCCAATTTTTCCAGACAAGTCTGAATTACTGTAGACAGGTGCTTTTCATCGTCAATTAATAGGATACTTTTTGCTGTCATGGGTAAGCGCCGATTTCACTCTAGTGGTATTGGTAAGGTAAAGTAGAAGGTGCTGCCTTTACCTAAGATACTTTCTGCCCAGATGCGCCCTCCGTGCTGTTGGACAATTTTGCGACAGATAGCTAGTCCTAGCCCTGTACCTCCTTTTTGACGTGAATCTGAAGCGTCAACCTGTTGGAATTTGCTAAATATGTTTTCTAGCTTATCAGCAGGGATCCCCCTTCCCTGGTCTTTGACTGTAAATAGAACTTGGTCGGCTTGGTTTTGAGCGCTGATTGTAACCGTAGTTCCTGGTAGCGAGAATTTAACCGCGTTGCTGAGTATATTTACTAATACTTGAATAATCCGATCTCTATCTGCCCATATTTTTACTCTCGCAGATAAAAGGGAAATGGTGATGTTGTTTTCCTCGGTTAAGGGTCGTAAAATTTCGATTGCCTGTTGAATGAGGTTTTCAGCCTCGCACCAGTGCTGATTCAATGTGACTTTGTTTGCCTCTAGCCGCTCTAGGTCAAGAATGTCGTTTACCAACCGCACCAAACGCTCTGATTCGCTCGCAGCAATTTCTAACATTTGTTTAGCTGCTTCTGGTTCATTTTCGAGTACGCCAGCAGCTAGCAATCCCAGAGAACCGCGAATAGAAGCAAGGGGTGTTCGCAGTTCATGGCTGACTAGTGAGATGAACTCGTTTTTCATTTTTTCAATTGCCCGACGTTCGGTAATATCTTGAATTTGCATCACTAAGTACAGTGGCTCTCCTTGAGGGTCTCGCACTAGAGAAGCACTGCAAATTACCCAAATAGTATCGCCAAGCTTGTGAAGGCAGCGTTTTTCTATTTGGATTGTGGAAACTTCGCCTGCTAAGATTTGGTGCTGAGCATTGAGGTAGTGTTCTAAGTCATCTGGATGGCAAACTCGATCGCAGCTCAGTTCCTGTAGCAATTCCTGTTCTGAATAACCCAAAATTTTACACAAGGCGGGATTAACTTTCAAAAAGTGACCGTCGGGACTAACTAAAGCCATGCCATTCACGGCGTTGTCAAAGGCGCTGCGAAAGCGTTCTTCGCTTTCCTGCAATTCCCGCGTCCGCTCTTGCACGCGAATTTCTAAAGCTGTACTGAGTTCTCTAAGTTCCTCCTCTGTTTGCTTGCGATCGCTAATGTCAATGATCATCCCCAACATGCCTACTGGTTTACCTTCAGTGTTGTAAAGTCCTCTAGCCCTTGCCATCAGCCAGTGTAGGCTACCATCGGGATGAATCTGTCTCTTATACACATCT
>JANZYY010000857.1 GCA_026419705.1 Fischerella sp. | reverse complement strand
AGATGTGTATAAGAGACAGCATATGGAGCAATGTCTCTAACTGCTTCCAAAGCAGTGCAAAGAGCAAGTTTTGGTCCTTTGCTTCCAGGGGTGACACATATTCCCTATGGTACTCACGCCAGTCTCGATTACCTAGAACAACAGCTATTTCCGGCGATGCTACCACCACAAGAGGTAGCAGCAATTGTGGTTGAGCCAATTCAAGGTGAAGGCGGTTATATTGTGCCAGAGGATGGGTTTTTACAACGCATTCGCCAAATATGCGATCGCTATGGCATCCTCATGGTGGTGGATGAAGTCCAATCTGGGATGGGGCGTACTGGTCGGATGTTTGCAATTGAACATTGGGACGTTATGCCCGATATTATTACCACTGCCAAAGGAATTGCTAGTGGTTTACCTTTAGGAGCAATTCTCGCACGACCGGAAATCATGACCTGGCCGCCTGGTTCCCATGCTACCACCTTCGGCGGCAATCCCGTTGCTTGTGCTGCTGGGCTTGCTACTGTGCAATTACTAGAAAGCGGTTTGATGACAAACGCTGCCAAAATGGGGGAATTATTGCAAGCTGGTTTGGTGCGCTTGCACGAGCAGTTCCCTAGAGTTTCGCTACCGCGTGGTAAAGGTTTGATGGTGGCGATAGATTTATTTGATGATGAAGGTAAATACGATCCTGAATTGCGCGATCGCATTCTTCAAGAAGCTTTCTTGCGCGGTTTATTGTTGCTTGCTTGTGGAAAAGCAGCAATTCGCTTTTGTCCGCCGTTAGTTATTGATCGTGACCAAATTCAAATTGCTCTAAATATTATTACTGGTGTATTAGGCAGTCTGGAGTGAGAATAGCAGCAAAGAAAATTCGCTCAGCGCCTTTGTGGTAAAAGGATAGAGGAAGATTTGAACAGCACGGATATAGGAAGATGAGCTTTAGCCTTTTCCATCCGTGCATCTATGCGAAAAATGCTATTGCACCTCTTCATCAAGAGTTTAATCAATAAATCAATAATTAACATAATACGTACTAAATTTTATTAGTAAATTGGGCATTTTGAGTATTGAAGCAATAGGAACTTGGTCAAGTTTTCTAAAGATGTCACCAGAGCCTGTATCAAATAGCTCGAAGCTTTGCAAAAATAGGTTCAGTCAGTCAAAAGATTAGCTTTGGATATATAGTGGCGCTAGGTATTGCCGTTGTTGGCAGCAGTGCTGGAATTTTCATTGGTGAACGCCTACAGCGCAATGCTTGGGAGCAAGAAGATCTTTCCCAGGAAATGATAGAACTGCTCAACCGCCTGCAAATTAGTATTCTTCAATC
Organism: Fischerella sp.; assembly: GCA_026419705.1. Lineage (GTDB taxonomy): Bacteria > Cyanobacteriota > Cyanobacteriia > Cyanobacteriales > Nostocaceae > PCC9605. The sequence continues at coordinate 67 of JANZYY010000857.1, read as the reverse complement.
GCGCACGCGCCAACAAAAGCTCATTCCTCTGATCGCACAGCCAGAAAAGTTTCAGCAGGAATATACC
>JANZYY010000856.1 GCA_026419705.1 Fischerella sp. | reverse complement strand
ACTTGGAGTAGAATAAGTATTAAGGCAGAGTGTATCAGCCTTAATTGCAGCTAAACGGTTCCGGGTCTGACCACCAATCGTAGTAAATCCTCCTCCTGCAAACACAATATCCTTAGAAACGGCTAAAGCAGTTACCACGGGGACAGACCAGCTGACATTTGGATTCCAATTGTAAATGGTGCCATCCATACCTATGGCTGCCAAATAATTACGACTCCATTTAGAAACACCTTCAATACCACTGACACAATTTCCCAAACAGGTAAACTCACCTGCAGCGAAAATGGTCCCTTGAGAATAAGCTAGAGCCAAAACACTATTATCCGCTTGTGGATTCCAAGATGTCAAAACCCCACTAGTACTAATTGCTGCCAAGTATTTGCGGCTTTGGGCATCTATGGTTTTAAAATAACCACCTGCAAAAATACCATCTCCTGTAGCTACAACCCGCCTTACCTGATGGCTAGCCTGTGGATTCCAAGACAAAAGAGCTCCATTGAAATTTAAAGCAGCCAAATAGCGACGATTTTCACTAGAATAGTTTTCAAATACTCCCGCTGCAAAGATAACATTATTATATATACTTAAATCTATTACAGAATTGTCAAAAGCCGGTGGTGTTGCTACAAGACACGGATTAGTTGCATAGTTATTTAGGCAATCGGTGCCACTGAGAATACCATAACTAATAGCAGCGAAATAAGAGCGGGTCGTACCATCCACACTTAAAAAGTCTCCTCCAACAAAAACTGTCTCGTTAGCTATCGCCACTGTATTTACGGGATTATCGATACTTGGCTGCCACTGCCCAAGGCAGCTAATGATATAGTTTTCTAAGCAACTCCCATCAGTTTTTATAGCGACTAAGTTGGCACGAGATTGACCACTTACTTGAGAAAAGTTGCCACCAGCAAAAAGTATATTGTCTTTAAAAGCAATATCGTTAACTTCTCCATTGAGATTGGGATTCCAAGAAAGTAAAGAACCTGTGGTAGTAACTGCAGCAAGGCGGTTGCGCGATTCACCATTGAGAGTAGTAAAAGCGCCACCAACAAAAATAACATTATTTGAGGCAGCCAGCGTCTTGACTTGATTATCTGCTGACGGCTGCCAAGCTGAAAGCTCTCCATTTGGTTGAATTGCCGCCAATCGGTAGCGCGGTTGTCCATTCACAGAGGTAAAACTACCCCCAATATAAATTAAGCCCTGGTGCACCAAAATTTCACGAACAGTACCATTGACAACAGGCGCCCATGGCAAAACTTCTCCGTTAGCTGCCAGATGAGCCAAACGCATGCGACTCTTGCGACCAACACGGGTAAAATTACCCCCAATGTACCAGCCTCCGTTGCCATCAGGAGCTGCAGCAAGGACAACATCATTGATATCAGGATAAGAAAACACACTGTGTTTTTTACCTGTATTAAGATCTAAGACTACTCC
>JANZYY010000855.1 GCA_026419705.1 Fischerella sp. | reverse complement strand
GATATATACGCGTTGGCGTATCCCAAGTTACCAACGATGAAACTAATCGGATTGTTGATTTCATGAGCTATACCAGCAACCATTTGACCGAGAGAAGACATTTTTTCGCTCTGGACGAGTTGGGCTTGGGCTTTTTTGAGATTTTCTAATGATATCTGTAGGGCACGCTGGGCAGCAGAACGTTCAGCAATTTCTACTAATAATTGCTGATTGGTGTCTCTTAAAGCCTTGGTCCGCTTTTCTACTTCGATTTCTAGTTCATCTTTAGCCTGAAATAGCGCCTTTTCTGCCAGTGCTCGTTCTTGATGTAAAGCAATTGCTGCTGCTGCTGTTGCAAGCAGATCCACTTCCAAAGAGTCCCACAGACGTGCTTCTTGACAATTATCGAAGCCTATGAAGCCCCAAAATTGGTTGTTCACGATCAGGGGCAAAACTAGGATGGAAAGAACTTTGCGGGAAGCAAGAATTCTTTGCTCTGGTTGTGGAAATTCAGTAACTGTACCTGCAACGATCTCACCTCGTCCGATTGCTTCAGTCCAACTAGGGAAAAATTCTTGTAAGGGAAGGTTTTGCAGGGCAGGGCGATCAATTTCTGCTATTATGCCCTCGGCACACCATTCCACACGCTGACTGGCAAGCCAGCGTCCAGTTTCATCTGTGTGATTCTCGAACATGTAAACGCGACTTGCACCAGATGCTTGTCCCAATTGCTCTAAGATATATGCATAACAATTGCCATCAGTATCATCAGCTAATAATCGCCTTTGCACTTCTACTAGTATTGCGAGGTAACGTTCCCGCTTTGCCAATACGGCTTCAGTCCGCTTGCGTTCTGTGATGTCAATTAACAATCCATCCCAGAGAATGCTACCGTTTGCCAGCTTTTCTGGTCGGGAAGCACCAGAAAGCCACTTTAACTTGCCGCTCGGCGTGATGAAACGTCCTTCCCACCTCCAAGGTTGTAAAGTTTGCGCAGAGAAGGTGATGGACTCGTCTAAACTTTGGCGATCCTCAGGATGAATCTGTCCTAGTGCCAATTGAGCATTTTGCTGGATTTGTTCTGGTTCTAATTCAAACATTTCCCGAGAATAAGAACTTACGTAGGGAAATTCTACTGAACCGTCAGGATGCCGAAGAAATTGATAAATTATTCCTGGCATGTGAGCTGTCAGCTTGTGAAACTTGGCTTCACTTTGTTGTAGCGCCTGTTGCGCTTTTTGACGCCGATCTGCTTCTATTACCAAGGTAACTAAGTCAGCAATACACCCTGCAAAATTTTGTTCTTCAATTGTCCAATGGCGCACACCACTAGTATATTCATGACAGACAACACCAATCATTTCGCCTTCTAGCCAAATGGGTGCATCTAACATCGACGTAACACCAACTGCTGGCAAGTACGCTGTACCAAATTCGCAGGTGCGCGGATCTGTATAGGCATCACTAGCAG
>JANZYY010000854.1 GCA_026419705.1 Fischerella sp. | reverse complement strand
GTTCTACACCGATCGTTGCCCGTACTAGTTGCTGTACCATTGGCATGCGTGTAGAACCGCCTACTAATACTACTTCATCAATGTCTCTGGGGGTAAGTCCGGCATCTTTTAGCGCCCGTTTTACGGGTATACGCAATCGCCCTAACAAGTCATCGCACAAACCTTCAAATTGGGAGCGAGTCAGGCGGGTTTCCAGATGTTTGGGACCATCTTCCGTAGCAGTAATAAAGGGTAAGTTAATATCAGTAACACTAACTGCCGAAAGTTCAATTTTCGCTTTTTCCGCAGCTTCCATCAAGCGTTGGAGGGCTTGGCGATCGCGTCTTAGGTCTACCCCTTCTTGTTCCAGAAACTGTTCTGCTAACCAATCAACAATTTTCTTATCAAAGTCATTACCACCGAGTTGAGTGTCGCCGCTGGTAGATTTGACCTCAAAGACGCCATCACCAACATCAAGAATTGACACGTCAAACGTGCCACCACCCAAGTCAAATACTAAGATGGTTTTCATCTCACCGCGATCTAAGCCATAAGCTAAAGAGGCGGCGGTAGGTTCGTTAAGAATCCGCAGTACGTCTAAACCAGCAATTCTACCGGCATCTCGTGTTGCCTGACGTTGAGAATCATTAAAATAGGCGGGAACGGTAATCACTGCTCCTGTGACTGGTTCACCCAAATATTTACTAGCATCTTCTGCCAGTTTCTTGAGAACCATTGCCGAAATTTCTTCTGGGGCGAACTCTTTATTCAGGCGGGGGCATACTATTTTAATATTGCCGACTTCATCTTTGCGGATGGTGTAAGGTACTCGCTTTGAGTCTGGGTTGAGTTCACTATACCTGCGCCCAATGAAGCGTTTGATCGCAAAAAAGGTATTTTGAGGATTAAGGACGGTTTGTCGCCGCGCCATTTGCCCAACCAAGCGTTCGCCATCCTTACTAAAGCCAACTACGGAGGGAGTTGTTCGCATACCTTCTGCATTGGCAATAACCACCGGCTTGCCACCCTCCATGACGGCGACTACAGAGTTTGTTGTCCCCAAGTCGATGCCTACTACCTTGCCCATGCGCTGCGCTTCTCCTAGTATCTCTATATAAAAATAATTTGTTTAGAACTAATGCTTGATTTATTGTATCTTGCTGTTGATAAATACACGGTCAACCAGGTTCCCTGCTAGAATCTTGTGAATTTAAAGAACCAACTAAAAACTCATCTTCATCAGATAGCGCGCGAGCGCGACCCTTACATGGCAAGTGCTGGTCATTTCTTTGTCCAAGAATACATCCGCGCCTCATTTGCCCAGTGGGGAAGTGTGGATATCCACACCTTCTATGTGGGTGCCAAAGCCTGCAAAAACCTGATCTTAAATTTACCTCCTGCTACTCCCTCAGAAAAAGGAGATTTACCACCGATTTTAATTGGTGCCCATTATGATGCTGTCTCTTATACACA
>JANZYY010000085.1 GCA_026419705.1 Fischerella sp. | reverse complement strand
GGTTCAGCATCAAATTCATAAATCGTGGCACTACCGTTGCTAACTGGACGCACACCGTCCATTTCGGCAGGGTGGATACCGTGAAAATGCAAAGAGTGAGAATGTCCGGCTTTGTTGAGAAACAATACGCGCACGCGATCGCCTTGTTTTGCTCTCAATGTCGGCCCGGGAATACGACCATTTAAATCCCAGACGTTGTAAGAAACAGCAGTATTTAATTGTATGGGGGAAGTACCAGCAGTTAAGCGAAATTCTCGGATTATCCGCCCGTTTTCACGTTTTAGCGTTCCATAATCAAAATCTCGTACTACCTGCATTGGGTTGGCAGCGCTATTAGAACTTACCTCTTTCTCCAATGGTGGTATTCTCACTAAATGCTTTTGTGCTGTCAGCTTTTGCCACACAGCAACTGCTCCAGTTACGCCAGCACCTGCTAATCCAAGTTTCAACAGTTGACGGCGACCCCATATTTTTTCTCTGTTAAGAGCAAATTCATTAGGCATAGCTTGATTAATAATATTTACAGTCAAATAAAACTGCAAATATTTTGCAACTATTTTATAGATATAGGAATTAATAATTATTGTCAATAATTAGAAAAGCTTTCAATAGCATAGTTGCAAAGATACTTTCTTACTGATCTTGCTGAGATTACTAAATTTATAGGATTTTCCTTCAACCTTCTGCCTTCCCATTTATTGGCTTCTGTGTTGATATGTATTAATCGTTAAATAAACTATAAAATTATTTATCTTTACGTTATGTATGTCAGCAATAGCTTTGTTCTCCGAACAATCACTGTAGATGGAACAGCAACAAGTGCAACACGTCGTCTGGGGCAAGGTGAAAGGTTAATAAATTCCTTTACCCAATCCCCAATCCCTATATGATAATGATAATCATATAGGCAGAAGAGAAGCTGTCAATATAAACTAAATCCCTATACATCTTCGAGGAAGAGTTTGTGCAGAGAATCATTCTCACATCCAAACGTGGATCGTTAATCCTAATCGGGATTTTGAGCTTTTACCAAATAGTCAGCGCCGCCGCACCAGCCTACGCCATGCACATCATGGAAGGCTTTTTACCTGTGGAGTGGGCGGTTTTTTGGTGGATAGTAGCGTTGCCATTTTTTGTGTTGGGGTTGCGATCGCTAACACGCATTACCCAAGCGAAACCAGAATTAAAATTACTCTTAGCATTGGCAGGTGCTTTTACCTTCGTGCTATCGGCATTAAAAATGCCTTCGGTTACAGGTAGTTGTTCTCATCCTACAGGTACAGGATTGGGAGCAGTGCTATTTGGGCCTTTAGCCATGTCAGTGCTGGGTAGTCTAGTGCTGCTATTTCAAGCACTGCTGCTAGCTCACGGCGGTTTAACGACACTGGGAGCCAATGCATTTTCAATGGCGATCGTCGGGCCTTTTGTTGCCTTTTGGACATATCGCTTAGTGATGCCAACTGGCAAGCAAAGATTAGCAATTTTTCTCGCCGCAGCGATCGCAGATTTAATGACTTATCTTGTGACTTCTGTACAATTAGCTTTAGCATTTCCTGCAACTACAGGTGGGTTCGTGCCATCCTTTGCTAAATTTGCGGGGATCTTTGCTATTACACAAGTTCCTTTAGCAATTAGTGAAGGATTATTAACAGTGTTGGTGTGGAATTGGCTGGCTAACTATGGCCGTCAAGAACTAGAAACATTGAATCTGATTAAATCAGGGAATGGTTAGTGGTTAGTAGTTAGTAGTTAGTAGTTAGTAGTTAGTAGTTAGTGGTTGTTTCAAACAACAACCAACAACCAACAAACAACAAAAAATGACAAATGACTAAAATTCAAAATCATAAATGGAATAATTGGCTATTGCTACTTGCAGTAGTGGCTTTAACTGTAACGCCTCTAGTGTTGCTCAAAGATGCAGAATTTGGCGGTGCAGATGGCAAAGCTCAAGAAGCGATTGAAGAGATACAGCCTGAATATAAACCTTGGTTTAATTCATTAATTGAGTTACCAAGTGGGGAAGTTGAAAGCTTATTATTTAGCGTGCAGTCGGCTGCGGGTGCTGGTGTGATTGGCTATGTAATTGGATTATATAAAGGGCGCTCAGAACGGCAAAATCATCATAATGAAAATTCAGATTGACACATTAGCCTACACTAATCGCTTGCGATGGTTGCCACCAGAACAAAAACTGCTGTTTGCAACTGCCTTATTAATCATCACAGCTTTTGCTCATGCAAGCGTGCAAATTTTGATTGCACTCTGGATGAGTGTTTGGACAGTGATCTATGCAGGTATTCCTGGTAAAACATATTTGAAATTAATCTATGTGGCAGCTTTTTTTTGGTTAACCAGCTTGCCAGCTTTAGCTATTAATGGCATAGATGTATCCCACATAGATTTAGTCAGACATGATGCGATCGCGGGACTAAATATCAGCGGTTATTACCTATACATCAGTCACAATGGCATTGGGCAGGGCTTGATAATTTTAACGCGAGCTTTAGCTTCTCTTTGTTGCTTGTATTTTGTCATGCTCACTATTCCCTTCACTGAAATTTTGCAAACGCTGAGGCGTATTGGTTGTCCAGTACTGTTAACTGAGCTTTTGTTGCTGATGTATCGCTTTATTTTTGTGCTGTTAAACACAGCTTCGGAATTATGGACTGCTCAGCAAGTTCGTGGAGGCTATCGTAGTTTCGCTACTAGTATGAAAAGTATAGCGCTGTTAATTGGACAACTACTCAAACGTAGTTTAGAAAACTATCGCCAAGTTATCTTAAGTTTAGAATCAAGGGGTTTTAATGGAGAATTGCGGGTTTGGCATCCCCATCGCTATCATCAATCAAAGCGATATACCATAGAAGCTATTTTTGGCTTGACTTTATTAATAGCATTAGAATGGGGGCATAATGTCGGAATGGTTACTCACATTTGAACAGGTGTGTTACACTTATTCAGGTGCAAAACAACCGGCTGTAAATGGTCTCACAATCAAAATTCCTGCCCAGAAAAAATGTGGATTAATTGGTCAAAATGGTTGTGGTAAAACCACTCTGTTTTTATTAGCTAATGGTCTATATAAACCCCAGAAAGGGACTATTTATTGGCAAGGTAAACCACTGCAATATGACCGAAAGTTTCTGAGGGATTTACGCCAGAAAATTGGTGTAGTTTTTCAAGATCCAGAGCAACAACTAGTTGCTTCTACAGTTGAAGAAGATATTTCTTATGGTTTGTGCAATTTGGGGTTACCTGAAGCAGAAATGCAACAGCGAATTGAGCAAGTATTAGTTGATTTTGATTTAACATCACTGGTACAAACACCCGTACACCATCTCAGTTTAGGTCAAAAAAAGCGAGTTTCTATAGCAGATGTGATGGTTTTAAAACCGGAATTATTATTGTTAGATGAACCAACAGCTTACCTGGATAGGCTCAATACTCGTCATCTGATGAAAACTTTGAAAAATATTCATGCTGGTGGGACAACAATAGTCATAGCAACTCATGACCTAGATTTAGTTTATCGCTGGGCAGATTGGGTATTTGTGATGGATAGGGGACGGCTAGTACTGGAGGGAAACCCCCAGGATGTGTTTACTCAACGTGACATTCTGGAAGAGTTACAGTTGGGAGTACCTTTAATATATGAAATGTTATGTGCTGCTGACGAATTCGCTGAAGAGAGAGCAGTTTTAGAACGCTTGCGACAGCGAATGTTAAATGTATTTCGTGAGTTTTAGTCAATAGTTAATAGTCAAAAATCATTATTTTAAGTTTGTATTTGCAATTTTATTTTTAATAGATGATTTAGGTGTTATTTATAATACTGCACTGCAGTATTTTTTGGCACAGTGTTCGTGAATACTAAAGAGAAAATTATTATTTTTTTACAATCAACAGCATAAGTAAATTATTTTATACAAATTTTCTTGTCAATATCCCTGAAGTAATAGCATAAAATCCCCCAAGAGGGCATTGCCAATAGGGGGTAAATTTTGTTTTGTATGAATTTGATGCTGCAGTTTTAATAATTAATCTATACAAATAAAAATATACAAACGGGGGCAGATAATGCATATTCCTGATGGTTTTGTTTCTCTACCGGTGGCGGCAGTTACCGGTGTGGCAAGTGTGGCGGCTATTGGTATTGCCTTGGGGCGATCGCAAGATGCTTTTGGTGTGAGACGCGCGCCAGTACTCGGCATAACTACCGCCTTTATATTTGCGGCTCAGATGATTAATTTTCCTGTAGCAGGCGGCACTAGCGGTCATTTATTAGGGGGAACTTTAGCAGCGATCGTTCTCGGTAGTCCTTGGGCGGGTACACTATGCATTGCCACAGTTCTAATTATTCAAGCCGTGCTGTTTGCCGATGGGGGTATCACAGCCTTAGGAGCAAATATTTTTAACATGGCAGTAATTGGAGTTTGGGTTGGCTGGGGCTTAACCCATACCTTACAGCGACTGTTTGGGGGATCTAGAAGTCGCTTACCATTGGCTGCTGGCATTGCTGCTGGTGTAAGTGTAGTTGCAGCGGCTGTAGCTTGTGCGATTGAATTAGCCCTTTCCGGAACAGCACCTCCACTGCTAGTTTTACCAGCGATGACTGGTGTACACATCCTGATTGGTGTTGGTGAAGGATTGATTACTGGGGGTGTATTAGCTTACCTGGCTACAGTGCGACCAGATTTGTTACCAGGGGCGCAGCAGCAATTCAAAGGCTGGGTAGTGCCAGTAGTAAGTATTCTTTTGATTTCTGGTTTACTCTCCTTGGTAGCTTCTGCATGGCCTGACGGTTTGGAAAGAGTTGCCGAAGACTTGGGTTTTATAAGCTTAGCGGAGCAAGTGCGAGTTACAGTGCCAACACCCTTCGCTGACTACGGAATCGAAGGTTTAGGTCCTATTGGCACGAGTATCGCAGGAATTATTGGATCTATTGTTTGCTTTGGTGTTGCTTTTGGCATTGCAAAAGTGGTGAAGCCGAACAATGCTTAAAATTTCACTACCATTACGTTTGCAGTTATCCCTAGTGATTGTAGTTGGTACAGCTTTGTTAAAATATGAGGCTTGGTATTGGCTAGCTGCATATGGTGCGATCGCGCTAATTTGGGCTATTATTTTGCGGGTACCCATTCGCGAACTCACAGGATTGTTAGGTGTAGAATTATTATTCCTTTCATTTGTGGCGTTACCCTTGGGATGGGAACGAGCTAGTTTTCTGTTAATTCGTTCCCTCATTTGTTTAGTAACAATGAATAGTTTTTTGTTAACCTTACCGCCACACAGTTTTGGTATTGCTCTCAAAAGTTTACCCGTCCCAAGCGGATTGAAGGAAAATTTGCTATTGGCTGGACAATATATAGAAATTCTGCTATCTGAAGTAACGCGAATGCAGCGTGCTGCTCAACTCCGAGGTATAAATGGTACAGCAGCTTGGCTGCGTTACACCAGTGCAGCTATGATTGGCAGCTTGTATCTCCGTAGTTTAGAAAGGGCAGAACGAGTTTACGCAGCAATGGTAGTTCGTGGTTATAAAGGAACACTACCAGTAGATTCAACATTAAGAGCCAAAGAGCGTTTTGTTGTGCTGCTAGCTTGTGCGATCGCAGTTAGTTTAACCTTGGCTTCTTATAGCGATTTTGGATTAGTCATTAGTCATTGGTCATTAGTCATTGGTCATTCGTGAATTTAACTACTAACTACTAACCACTAACTACTAACCACCAACAACCAGAATGTCACAAGCTGTAGTGGTTCAAAACCTAGTTTATGCCTATTCCCAGGGTGAACCAGTTTTACGAGGAATTTCTTTTACTTTAAATGCAGGCGATCGCGTAGCGCTAATGGGACCAACTGGTTCTGGAAAAAGTACCTTGCTTGAGAACCTAGTTGGTTTGAAACAACCCCAAAGCGGAAAAATTTGGATTAATGGCATTCCTGTAGAATCGAAAACCTTACCTCAAGTGCGTCGTCAAATCGGTTTTGGCTTTCAAGACCCCAACGACCAACTTTTTATGCCTACCATACTCGAAGATGTTACCTTCGGCCCGCGTAACTATGGTGTATCGCCAGCCATAGCAATTGACAAAGCAAGACATTTGTTAGCTAATTTTGGTTTAGAAGCTTACGTCAACCGTTCTGCCCACGAACTGTCGGGGGGACAAAGACGCCTTGCTGCCCTTGCTGCAATTTTAGCTTTAGAACCTGAGATTTTGATTTTGGATGAGCCGACGAACGGTCTCGATCCGGCATGGCGGCGTCATTTTGCGCAATTGTTGTTACAGTGGCAGGGAAAAGTGATGTTAATTGCTTCCCATGATTTGCATTGGTTAAGCAAAGTGACTCGACGGGCTTTAGTGCTTTCTGGAGGTCGTATTGAAATAGATAGTGATATTCAGTTATTATTGCAAGACGTCGATACTTTGGAAAGACTGGGTTTGCCAGTTGATTGGTAAAATTAGATAACAAAAATAACAGCAAATACTTATGGTTGGCATTGATGCTGAATCGGAATTTCGATTGTAAATTCTGCACCATGTCCTAGAAGAGATTGGCAGGAGAGTTTACCCTTGTGCCCTTCAGTAATGATTTGGTAGCTAATGGATAAACC
>JANZYY010000853.1 GCA_026419705.1 Fischerella sp. | reverse complement strand
GTACACAATACTGTTGGTTCCGTTGGCTGAAAGCCATTGTCAGTAACTCAGGTGGCAGTTCTTTCAAACTTCCTGATGCATAACAACCAATCTTAGCTCGTTGCAGCAGATGAGCATCAGCGTCGGTAGCGATAATTTCCAGAGGTAAGTCGGGAAACTGGGGTAACAGATATAAATTCCAGATAATTTTCAGCGTGTAAACTTCTTCTCCAGAAGCACAGCCAGCACTCCAGCAGCGTAATTTGCTGTCTCCTCGCGATATTGCTAACTGAGCCAGTTCTGGCAAGACTTTTTGGCGCAGGCGATCGAACACGCGTCGATCGCGATAGAATCTGGAAATCGTAATTCGGCAGTAAGCATCTAAAACTGACCATTCCGCTGGGTGAGTTGCCAGGTAAGACTGATAGGCAAAAACGTCCGAAAGCCCTAGTTCTCGGAGACGGCGTCGGATACGCTTGCAAACTTGAGAGCGAACTTTGCGGAAACCAGACCAGCGCAAGTGTAATTGCGGCAGAGCATACTGCAAAAAGTTAATACATTCGCTATCCTGCACGATTTAACCCATCCCTAGCTTTGAAACATTACTAAGCTGCTTCGTCTAGCTGACCGTCAAGACCGTCAAGACGGCGACACAAAAATACCCAAATTGGCAGGGAAATGTTAATTGCGATTAGTCGTACTACATGACCTGCTGTGACAATTTCTACATTATGATTCAATGTCATCGCAACCAAGATAATTTCCGCAGATCCTCCAGGTGCTGTTACCAAAAGACAAGTTAACCAATCCCAAGAGGTTAATTGCATAGCAAGCAAAGCAGCGATCGCCCCAGCAGCAAGAGTCATCGCTACCGACATCAAGGCATATCCTATAGTTTGTTTTCTAATAGTAGATTTGCCACCCCAGTACTCACCAATACTAATTCCCAACAGTATTTGACTTAGTAACTTAATTGCAAGTGGCGGAGTAAATTTAATGTCACCCACAAAAGTCAGCGAATCCAAAACCCGATTGAATGCCATCCCCACTAGTAATGCAGCAAAAAAAGGGGCGGCAGGAATTTTCAATAATGTTGCTAGATAAACTGCCAATCCTGTCACTAACAATGCTAAAGAGAGTAATATTAAATGAGATGAGTTGAAAGAAAACAAGCCGTCTGTTAAGGATAGTGCTTGCGGTTGGAAACGAACGCTACTTGAGGCTCTAGCTACTAAAGGAATCAAAAAAACTACGGAAGTAACGCGCAGTGCTTGTACGAGTGCGACAAGAGTGACATTTTTATCGTAATCCGCAGCGATCGCTGCCATAATACCCACACCACCAGGAGTTGTAGCCAGCATCGCTGTTAAGAGATTGGTTTTGCTCAGACGTGAGTAAATATAGCCAATGCAGCCACCACACAACAGTAGAAACAGGGTAAGAAACAGAAAAATTGGAACACCAGCAGCGACATCAGCGAGAT
>JANZYY010000852.1 GCA_026419705.1 Fischerella sp. | reverse complement strand
AATTGCTGGGTAAGTATTGTTTGTGGTTAGCGCTTCAGCGCGAAAGCACCAACTACAAACCCCGCAAAGTTGCTTTGACAAACCACTATCTTGGCTCAATCGCACTACAAGATCCAGGCTGGAACGAAGGATGGCGAAATGCCATAGTAGGTGCAGCATCAACTAAAATTACTTCACCATTGGCATTTATTATCCACCCTTGGGCTTCTACAATCTGAACGGGAGAATTGGCAGAATTAGTTAAATCTCGTTCCTCAAGTCTGCTTCTGTGTTGTTCCTCTGGTGTCTCAAAAAGCGTGATCCAATTAGTCACTACTCCATCACCGATGAGAGGTTCTGTGGGACTTGGTGGTATACCACCACGCCCTGTGACAATAAATGAACTCCTTGCCTGATTTTCACCTTTATTGCAGCCAGTAGCAATTTGCTGGGAAGCATCAGCGAGGTTTGCACGCAGCTGTACTAATCCCCGGCTAGGATCGACATCGGCGGTGTTAATTTGTACTGTACCGCTTAACTCAGGACTTGCTCCTGTGGCGGTGATGTCACTTTCTAAAGTTGGTGACAGTCGGAATTGCGTACCAAAAATACCTTTAGTGTTTATTATTACTCTGCCACCAAAGAAATTATAAGAATTAGCACTGATATCACTGTTTCCGGAAGCGGCGAGAACATCAGTGTCGATGGTGATATTGCCACCAATAATATTACTACCTGTGGCATTGGTGGTGATACTACTGCCACGACGCAAAATCAGATCCTGCGATCGCAATGTGATATTACCTGCGCCTCCTCTAGTATCTGCACTGATTTTTGCTTGGTCAGAAAGACGAATTGAGTTAGCATTGACTTTTAATGAGCCTGCAATTCCAGTTCCTGTACTGCTCACTGTTACTTGTGCGCGATCGCGAATATCTAACTTTCCAGTATTCATCGTCAATTCTCCCCCCTGACTCGTGGAAGAACTGGATGTATTGGCAAAAAATCCACTTGTCGGACCTATATTCGGAGCTATAACCGGGGTATATTGACGAACCCGATCGAAATGTGTGGGATCGGTGCCAGCAAGAGTGATGCTGTCACTGATATTGAGGATGATGTTACCTGCTTTGCCACTACCAAAGCTGGTGGTAAAAATTTGCCCACCGTTAATGGCTTCTAGAGTTTTAGCATTAAGGACGATGCTACCTCCATCTCCTTTACCGCGGGTTCTCGCACCCAGGACTGCGCCATTTCGGATCGCTAGTGACGTAGTGGTGATGTTGACATTGCCACCCTTACCTTCACCTGTTGATTCTACATTGCTCACCGCTCCACTAGAGTATCCATTTAGACCAACACCATCAAAAACAACCGCATCGCGGGCTTTTATATTCACATTGCCTGCATTTCCTCGTCCAAAAGTGTTAGCAACTAGTCGAGCGCCATTAGTGACAAACAGTGACCCGGTAGTAATATTGATGGTTTTACCGTT
>JANZYY010000851.1 GCA_026419705.1 Fischerella sp. | reverse complement strand
TGATTATTCACAAAAAATTACTACTATCTACTATCTACTATCTACTATCTACTAACTACTATCTACTAACTACTATCTACTATCTACTATCTACTAACCAGCATTTATTTCTTCATTCCGCGCAAACGGATACATTCTGCTGCTGAAAAAATACCTGCGCCTGCTAGTAAAAATTGACTGATTGGTATTTCTTGAGAACCATACGGCCGATATTCTTGAAATAAAAGCAGTATGCCGCAAAGGCAGAATACTACGGCGAACACTGCATCATAATCTCGTGCCAGTCTTGGATAGGAAGAACGGAGAAAAAATAAGCCAACTCCAACCACCGCCAAACCAATACCAAGCAAAATAATCCAGGTCGGTGCTTTGAATAAAAATAATCCTGCCGCACCCACAAAAGGTAATAATCTAGCCACGGAGAGAGTTTTGTCTATCCAAGCTGGCGGTGTAACTTGAGCTGAAGGCGGACAACGATCGCTGGTATGAGAAGGAGGTAGAGAGGATAATTGGGGGTATGTATTCATTGGCTGCGGCATGGTTGATTGTGCATATGCCACAGGGGTAGATGTTTGCGTTGGTGCTAAGGGATGAAGCAATTGCTGGAGATCCTGCAATACTTCTGTAGCAGATTGATAGCGATCGCGATAATGGTAGCGTACCATCCTCTGCAGCACAGCTACAAGTCTAGGCGACACTTGCGCTTGGTTTGGCCAGATGATTTCTCCGGTTTCGGGATGTTCCTGTAACTGAGTTGGCAATATTCCCGTCAGCGCTTGGATGGCGATCGCCCCAACAGCATAAATATCACTATTTGGGCGTGGTTTGCCTTGCGCTTGTTCTGCTGGCATATAACCAGGAGTACCAATCGCAACAGTAGCAGCCATTTGACTGGGAGATGCTGCTAGTTGGGAACGCATTTGTTTAACCGCACCAAAATCAATTAAAACTAGTTTGCCGTCAGAATTGCGTCTAATTAAATTATCAGGTTTAATATCACGATGAATCACACCGTGGCTGTGAACAAATTGCAAGACATCCAAAACATCTTGTAACATCTGAATAACTTGGCTTTCCGTCCAAGGTTGACCAACTCGCATTTCTGCACTGAGTGGATGCCCTGCAATCAACTCTTGCACCAAGTAAAATTCTTCATTTTCTTCAAAATAAGCTAACAGACGGGGAATTTGGTTATGGTTGCCCAGTTGTTCCAGTATTTCCGCTTCGCTATTAAACAAGCGTCTAGCAGTTTGCAAATAATAAGGGTCGGAACTCGCAGGTCTAAGCAGCTTGAGAACACATTTAGGGTTGCCTGGGCGGCGGGTATCTTCAGCGATATAAGTTTCACCAAATCCTCCGGCACTCAGGACTTGGATAACTTTGTAACGACCGTCTAGTAGCTTTCCTAACATGGTGGGGCTGGCGCGAGTATTTTTATTAATCTTGCCACACGATGATAAAACGTTTGCGATCGCAACTGTACCA
>JANZYY010000850.1 GCA_026419705.1 Fischerella sp. | reverse complement strand
TAGCCGCAGCCCGCCAAGCTTACCGCAGTTGGCGACTCGTCCCCGCCCCAGCTAGAGCAGAATATATTTTTAAAGTCGGCGAACTATTGAGCAAATATAAAGAAGAACTTGCACAATTAATCAGTCGAGAAATGGGTAAACCCCTGATAGAAGCACGGGGAGATGTGCAAGAAGGTATAGACTGCGCCTTTTATAGTGCTGCGGAAGGGCGGCGGTTGTTTGGGCAAACCACACCATCAGAAATGCCCAACAAATTCGCGATGACGGTAAGAATGCCCATCGGTGTCTGCGCCCTCATCACTCCATGGAACTTCCCAATCGCTATTCCCTGCTGGAAAGCTATGCCAGCTTTGGTGTGCGGCAATACCGTCATTCTCAAACCAGCCGAAGATACCCCCGCCTGTGCAACCAAACTAGTAGAAATTTTTGCGGAAGCAGGTTTACCACCAGGAGTCATCAACTTGGTGCATGGCGTAGGTGAAGAAGTCGGGAAAGCCTTAGTTGCACATCCCGGCGTGGACTTAGTATCGTTTACGGGTTCTTCCGAGACTGGTGCAGAAGTGGGCGCTACCTGCGGACGCACTCACAAGCGCGTATGTCTGGAAATGGGCGGTAAAAATGCTCAAATAGTCATGGAAGATGCAGACTTAGAACTTGCCCTTGATGGCGCAGTCTGGGGAGCATTCGGCACAACCGGACAACGATGTACTGCTACCAGTCGCCTGATCCTGCATCGGGATATCAAAGAAAAATTTACTGCGATGCTCAAAGAACGTACCAGTAAGTTACGCTTGGGTGCTGGTACTGACCCTAATGTTGATATTGGGCCGATAATTAATGAAAGGCAACTGCAACGAGTAAGCAGGTATTTAGATATTGCTCGTGAGGAAGGAGCAATAGTATTAATAGGTGGGGAAATAGCTAGCGAGGGAGAACTGCAACACGGTTACTTCTTTCAACCAACTATTCTCGATCGGGTAACGCCTCAAATGCGGGTCGCCCAAGAAGAGATATTTGGACCAGTAGTAGCATTAATTGAGGTTAGTAGTTTTGAGGAGGCAATATCTGTCCTCAACAATACAAACTACGGTCTTTCTTCATCAATATATACCCGTGATATTAACCGTGCTTTTGTTGCTATGCGTGATATCGAGGCGGGAATTACCTATATTAACGGCCCCACAATTGGTGCAGAGGTGCATTTACCCTTTGGCGGTGTCAAACATACTGGTAACGGACACCGAGAAGCAGGTACTACTGCTTTAGATATTTTCACGGAATGGAAGACTGTATATGTAGACTTTTCGGGAAGCTTGCAACGAGCGCAAATTGACAATCGTGAATAGTGGATAGTTAGCTTGTCTGTGATGTACATAAGAGCCAGAGGCTCTAATTCTCACCTGCCAGGTTGAACCTAGTAACGAGGGTTTGTAGTAAGCACGCTTGCTGCTTAAAAATTCAGGACTAAAGTCTTGACTACGAACTTTGCGATCCATCAA
>JANZYY010000849.1 GCA_026419705.1 Fischerella sp. | reverse complement strand
CGTTGTATCTACACCTGTTTTTTGCAATAGCTCTACTAGTTCATTACCAGCTTCGTCTTCACCCACACAGCCGATAAATCCCGCTGGTATCCCCAGCTTCACCAACGCGCAGGCGACGTTAGCTGGTGCACCCCCTGGGTAGGGAGTCCAAGACTCGACCTCTTCGAGCGATCGCCCCAATTGATCGGCTAAACAATCAAATAAAATTTCACCCAAGCACAAAACACGGCAACTACTCATCTGATTTTTAAATTTTCGATTTTGGAAGAGAAATTTCCAGTATAAAATCTTCTATAATTTCTTCTCCTTTGTCGGCAGCTGTTCATACAATTAAACAGCATTTTCTATCACTTAAAATTACTGTTAATTCTTCTCAATTAGTGTGATTTAATACAGTAATATTTTGACCTTGATTTTTTTCGTAAAAGAAAATACAACTTTCTGTGCCACCCTACTCTGCCACATAACCGATTTAAAAAGAAAAACTAACGATAAGTATTACTACTAACACTAGAAATGCCTACCAGCAAAAGAATCTTCTAGAATGAAAAAGAGCGATTAAGTACATATACCAAGGAGGATAAAATCAAGCATGGCTGGTGGCGAGTCTCAGACCCCTGTAAGTCTGTCAGACAGAGAACTGCAAATTATCGACTTAGTGGCCGCTGGCTTAACTAATCAAGAAATTGCAGCTAAACTGGAAATTAGTAAGCGTACAGTTGATAACCATATCAGCAACATTCTCACCAAAACGGGAACAGACAATCGAGTAGCTCTTGTCCGCTGGGCATTGCACTGGGGTAAAGTCTGCTTGAATGATGTCAATTGCTGTCCTTTGCCCAACCCAAACAATGAACCAACAGGTTACTAGTATGCTGCTAAGCTGATTTTGAGAGGTTTTTATTTGTTCTTCTCCTCACGCCTGACGTTCAGTGCGAACCTTTCAAAATTAAGTGCAACAGACTACTGGAATATTTGTTAGGGGCTAAGACAGTTTTCCCTACTTATGAGAATCATGTTGGCTAGGTCGAGCATCCCAACTGTATGGACAAGGACATTGGCGCGATGGAGACGCCGCTTCTTTCTACAGAGTGGACGCCTTTCACCGCAGCCAAATGTCCCTTGGTAAGTTTCAATTTTACTTACTTAAAAGACAAAATATCTGGTGCAGCATCGCACAAACAACTAGATAGCTAGTAGATAGCTAGAGAAAAGCAAAAAGCATACGGTACAAATATTCTTCCCTTCTACTTCCTGCATAGCACCGATTCAGTCATCTTCAAATCACAAGAAGGATCAAGAAGGACTTGCAGGGATAGGGTAATAGGGAAAGTCCAGTTTCAGCTCCCTTATCCTATCCACAAAGAAAATTTCCAAATACTGAATCGACCTTCTCATCGAAGTCAACAAAAATTAGCAACAATCCACTAGCTGAAACGGTACATTTGAAAGAAATCTATATTGCTCCATTAGCTTGGGGAGCAGTGTTGCTATGAATACTTCTACTT
>JANZYY010000848.1 GCA_026419705.1 Fischerella sp. | reverse complement strand
AGATGTGTATAAGAGACAGGATGTATACCATCAGCACTCTTGGCGATTTGACTGCGGCTTGCATCACCTAGCTCTTGCTCGCAAGCTAGGTATGGCAACTGTAGTCACCGTGCATATGCCAGAGCCTGTATGTCTGCGCGGTACAATGATGCGATATGCTCAAGAAGCTTGCAATGGGCTGATTGATATTACTGTTTGCGGTCGGTGTTTGGGCATTCCAGAACGAGTACCTTCTTGGGCAATCAAAACACTCAGTCAAGTTCCTCTGGCTGTCAGTGTAGCTGCAGAAACTAAATTGCGTGGTTCCAAAAGTGTTAAACTCCGCCTACTAGGTAAAACTTTTGGCATTCCTCCTTTGGTAGCTAAACATCGGCATCAGCTAAGGCTGCTGGCAAAGCTAGCCGATCGCATTGTTGTTCCCAGCAATTGGCAGTATGATGCTTTCCGTTTGAACGGTGTGCCAGAAGAAAAACTAATTCTTTGCCGACAGGGTGTTGCCAACAATTTTACTCAACAAATAACACCAATCAAAGCAGAAAACGGTACTTTAAAAATTGGTTTTTTGGGTCGCTGGCAAGAAACAAAGGGAGCGCAAGTAATCGCAGAAGCAGTACACCTTTTGCCTGCAGATATACCTGTGGAATTAATTCTTCATGCCACTCATGCAGATCAATATGGTGAAGCAAATCGAGAAAAAGTTTTAGCACTTGCTGCTTGTGACAGTCGGATTCGCATTGCTGAACCACTTTCACGTCAAGCAATCTCTGAAGTATTGGCAAATTTTGATTTACTGGCTGTACCGTCCCAATGGTTGGAAACTGGACCTCTGGTAGTTCTGGAAGCCCAAGCTGTTGGCACTCCGGTGTTAGGTGCAAATTTAGGAGGAATTGCGGAATTGGTTCGTCACGGGGTTGATGGTTGGTTAGTTCCAGCCAAAGATACGAAAGCATGGACAGAAGCGATCGCCACTCTTGCCGAAGATAGGAATTTACTTGCTAAACTGCGCCAAGGTATTGGGCCAGTACGTACTATGAGTGCTGTTGCTTCAGAGATGGCAATGCTGTACAAAGAAATTCTCGCAATTCCCCAAAAACAATTTGATTGACTGACGTCTGACTTTTATTATGAATCGGCAAAAGAACAAGTCTAAAGTTTCTATCTTAACGCCCAATTTCTCTAAGGGAGGTGTAGATCGAGCCTATTTGTTGGGTCAAGTATTTCAAAAATTAAATTTTGAAGTCGAAATTTTAGGATTTTTATTTGGTAAAACTATTTATCCTGAACCACCACCAAACTTGCCAATTTACTGTTTACCAGGCTGCAACTATCCAGAATTTTTTGCTTCAGTGAAGCAACTGCTGACAAAAATTGATGGGGATATTGTCTGCGCGATCAAACCAAAACCTACTAGCTATGGTGTCGCTTTATTTAACAAAATCTATCACCATCAACCAGTGATTTTGGATATTGATGATTGGGAGTTGAGTTGGTACGGAGGTGATGCTGTCTCTTATACACATCTCC
>JANZYY010000847.1 GCA_026419705.1 Fischerella sp. | reverse complement strand
GATGTGTATAAGAGACAGCCATTGGCACTGCTTGTGTCAATGTTAACTGAGCATCTCCTGTTCCCGGTGGCATGTCGACAATCATGTAGTCCAGTTCTCCCCATTGCACTTGATAGAGAAACTGGCGAATTATCCCATTCAGCATTGGTCCGCGCCAAATCACAGGCTGGTCGCGATCGATCAAAAAGCCCATTGATACTAGTTTGACACCGTGATTGAAAGCAGGTTCTAATACTTCTCCTTTCTCCGAGGAGCGCACCACTATCTGAGCATCGGCTAATCCCAACATCGTAGGATCGTTAGGCCCGTAAATATCCGCATCAAGCAAACCTACCTTTGCTCCAGATTGTGCCAGAGCGACTGCTACATTCACAGCCACCGTACTTTTACCGACGCCGCCTTTACCACTGGAAATGGCGATAATATTCTTTACACCAGTCACGCCTGTGCGATCGGGTAAACTTTTTTGCTGGGGTGTTTCTGCTGTTACTTCCACGGATACATCCGTAACCCCTGGTAGAGTTTTTACCGCTTTTTGACAGTCTTCCACGATGAATTCACGTAACGGGCAGGCAGGTGTAGTCAACACCAAAGTAAAATTTACTTTGCCTCCGTCAATTTTAATGTTGCGAATCATATTCATTTCTACCAAGCTTTTGCGGAGTTCCGGGTCTTGTACCGGTCGCAACACTTCTAAGACCGAGCGAGAATCGAGCACATTATTCATGATGTTTCTTACTGCTGCAACATTTTTTAACAAACAGCAATGATGATCTAGTTATCTACTTGCATCTTAATTGGAAATTGTTAGTAGTTAGTAGTTAGTGGTTAGTAGTTTGCCACTCCCCACTAACCACTATCCACTATCCACTAACCAAGACCTAAAAATCAAAACAACTATCCTTGAGTGGTTTCCCTTTTCCTGAAACTGCGGATAATGTTCCTTTCTCAACTGCCTCGATTAAAGCTTTGGCGACGCGATCGGCGTAAGGACGGGAAAATGACCAAATCAAGGGTGATAACCAACCGCGTAGTGTCACAGAATATGACAAATAGGTACCGCAAAGCGTAGACTCTATAGTGTAGGTGACTCGTTCTTCAACGCCAGGAATCGTCAGTATTCTGATACTCAGCAACTCTCTGGGATTGACGCGCTCTACAAAAATCCGTACCGGAATTGGTGATAAGCGTGTTACTGCCTGGTAAATTAATCCTGGTTTGGGTACTAGTCCATAAGGGACGTTCGTGCTTTTGAGAAGTGGATGCCAGGAGACGTCTGCTAAGTTAACTAGCTTTTGCCACAGTTCATCGACAGAAGCAGAACTAATCTCACGATAAGTTCGCATTAGAGAAGCGCAAAACCGACGACGTTTGCGGTGGATGAAATTGGGCAACCAAGCTCGCATTTTCCTAATCCTCTTCGCTACAAGCTTTCTGGTAACTCTTGCATGAGGGCTATTGGGACTGGGTACTAGGGAAGAATCTAACTCAGTCCAAGCGTCCCTAGCTCCTAGTACTCCACCAAACCAAAATTGCTGGGTAAGTATTGTTTGTAGTTAGCGCTTCAGCGCGAAAGCGCCAACTAC
>JANZYY010000846.1 GCA_026419705.1 Fischerella sp. | reverse complement strand
AGATGTGTATAAGAGACAGATCTAGTTGGTCGTCAACGATGAGAATGTTACCTTGATGGGCAGGTGCTTGGTCTTGACTCATTGCTGTTACCTAAGTAGGGTATGATATTTGCCATTGAGGTGCGTTAGCAATTAAATTTAATACTAATTCTGTTTCTATAGCACCAGAAAACAAAAGTCCTTGAGCAAAATCACAGTTTAGTTTTTTCAGTTGATTTAACTGCTGTTGCGTTTCAACACCTTCGGCAATTACCACCATTCCCATCGAATGAGCAATATTAATCATTGCTGGCACTAATCCCATACTCAATTGATTTTCCTGTATAAGCTTGACAAATGATTTATCAATTTTGAGTGTGTTTAAAGGAAAACTATACAGGTAGCTCAAAGAGGAATAGCCAGTACCAAAATCATCCATAATTAGTTTGATTTTTCGCGCCTTTAGCTCGTCAATAATAGTTTTGATATCATCATTATTTTCCATCAGTACACTTTCTGTAATTTCTAGCTCTAAATAGGCAGGATTTATTTTAGTCTCATCAATAATTTGGTCAATTTTAGCGATAAAATTAGGTATATAAAACAAATGTGGGGAAAGATTGACACTAATAGTCAAGCTATTCCGATTTTTCTTTGGATCTGGATAATCTTGCAACAAGCGTAAAGTCTGGCAAGCTGATTTTAATACCCAAATGTTGATATTATTAATTAAACCTGTTTCTTCTGCTACAGGAATAAATCCTGTAGGATAAACTAGTCCTTTTGTCGGATGCTGCCAACGAATCAGAGCTTCAAATCCAGCGATCGCACCTGTAGTTATAGAAATGATCGGTTGATAGTGAACTACAAATTCTTGGCGTTCAACTGCTCTTCTTAAGTCATTTTCTAACTCTAAAAGCTGCGAAACTTCTCGATGCATAGCAGGCTCGAAGACATGATATCTAGCTTTCCCTAAAGCCTTAGCACGATACATTGCCGTGTCAGCGTCCCGTAGCAAGTACTCTGATTTTTCATAGTTATGATTGCCCCAATTAATACCAATACTCGCATGAATAAATACTTCGTATCTGAACAACTTAAAAGGCTGTGATAATTTTTTGAGAATACATTCGGCTACTTCGATTGTAGTGTTGATATCTATGATATTTTCTAAAAGAATGGCAAATTCATCGCCACCAAATCGTGCTAAAAAATCAAATGGACTTAAAGATGCTTGCAAGCGGCGAGCGATCGCGATTAGCAATTCATCTCCTACTAAGTGACCAAGAGAATCATTCACAACTTTGAAGCGATCGCAGTCTAAAAACAGAACTGCAAAATGATAATCAGATTCCAGCTTGGCACGACTGAGAGCTTGTTCTAGTCGCTTGGTAAATAAAATTCGGTTCGGTAATCCCGTCAGGGAATCATGCAATGCTATATCTAGCAATTTAGTTTGTAGTTGCTGACGTTGATTCATTTCTTGTTGGAGTTTACAGAGAGCCTTTTCTAGCTGTAAAGTGCGTTCTTTTACTCTATTTTCTAATTCGGTATTGAGTTTCAAAATTTCTAGTTGTGCAGTCCTCAACGC
>JANZYY010000845.1 GCA_026419705.1 Fischerella sp. | reverse complement strand
CCTTGAGGGAGTGTCCATCCTTTACCCCGTAGTCGCAAAGATTGTCCGGAACGCACGCCCGCCGGAATTGTGACGGTAACGTTACCATCGGGTGTTGGGACTTTCACTTGTGTTCCTAAAACAGCCTCATCTGGTCGAATTGGAATCTCACAAGTGATGTTATCACCTGCAAATTGGAAGAAGGGATGGGGTAATAGTTCTATTGTCAAGTATAAATCTCCCCGCTGTTGGGAAAAGGGACTGGGACGTCCTTTACCTTTGATACGAACGCGACTTCCAGGTTTCGCCCCTGGAGGAATGCGGACAGTCACCGTTTCACCATCTAGTTGCAGCCGTTTCTGCGTTCCGTGAAATGCTTCCGAAAAAGTCAGGGTAATAGCTGCTTCTGTATCGGGTGCAGGTGCTTCAGTGGTAAAATTTTCAAAAAAATCGCTATAGGCGCGATCGCCGCCTGCATAGGTACGATAAGTATAAGTTCTACCAGTTCTAGCTGCGCCACGAAAGCGACCAAGCAGGTCATTAATGAAATCTTCAAAATTTCCGTACTGGCCGAAATCAAACCCACTAACATCTACTCTTGTACCCCGACCGCCGGGCGGTGGTGCGCCTGCTGTCGTTGCTTGCTGCCAATATTGACCAAAAGCATCGTATTTTTGGCGTTTTTCTGGATCGGAAAGTACTTCGTGAGCTTCATTAATTTCTTTGAAGCGTTCCTCTGCTTGTTTGTCTCCAGGATTGACATCAGGGTGATACTTGCGTGCCAGCTTGCGGTAAGCTCGTTTAATCTCCTCCGGTGTGGCGTTTTTGCTCACCCCTAAAATTTGATAATAATCCTTGAAGTCAGTTGCAGCTGGCATAGGCATTTTGTCGCTGAATGGAAAGCCTAGCTTTAATTTACCGATGAAATTGCCGACAAAAATCTGCCGTCAGTATGGCATTGTTCATTTAGCAGTCTTCACAAAGTTAAGCTTGTTTGCCATGATGCTCAATTTCTATAATTTTGGGCGAGCAAAAATCAGACTGACAGAATTTTTTCTAGAATCAGCCAGATGGATGAAATTTTACTTGGCAAATTTTCAGACTTTCATCTTTTTGCTTAACCTTGTTGATAGAGGTGAAAAATCTATCCTCTTGTCAAGATGGAAATGATATTTAGAGGCGAATAAAAATGGCTAAAATTAACCCGATTCAACTACAAAAACATTTGAAGGGCATAGACTATCCAGCAAGTAAACAAGAATTGATTCAGCATGCTCAACAGCAGGGTGCTGATGAAAATGCTATCGCAGTTTTACAAAAATTGCCCGAACAGGAGTACAAAAATCCAACTGATGTCAGTGAAGCTGTAAGTTCAATTAAATAAGTCAAGGTAGTTGTTAGTTGTTGGTTGTTTGTTAGTTGTAACAATTAACTCTCAGCGACCAACTAGCAACAATGTAGAACTTTTTCTTATTGAAAATAGTTTCCTGATTTGCCGCCAGTTTTACTCACTAATCGAATCGATTCAATTTGAATTGATTTTTCTAAAGCTTTCGCCATATCGTACAAAGTCAGAGCAGTAACAGACACAGCTGTTAATGCTTCCATCTCTACACCAGTTTCGGC
>JANZYY010000844.1 GCA_026419705.1 Fischerella sp. | reverse complement strand
TAGTAGGTAGTAGTTAGTGGGTAAGGGACAATGGGCAAGGCGCATGGGGCATAGGGCATAGTAAAAATCAGTACTTCAATACCCAATGCCCAATGCCCTATCCCCCTTCATTCCTGCTGTATCTCTTCTGCTACGCGCTTGAGACGGCGCAGTTGGGCTTGCATATCTTCTTTTGTCCAGTTTTCGGCAAAGGTCTTGAAACCCCAGCTGACTAAAGGGTTGGGAATTTCAAATTCAAAGCGGTTGAGTAGGCGAGTTTTCTTTTCTATGGGTTGGCACTCCCAGCGATCGCGGCCTTTAAAAAAACCATCGAATTCCCAAACTACCAACCCCGGTTGTCTTTCCACGACAGTGCTATTCAATGTTGGTTGGATGATGGGTATTTGAATGATAAACCTGCTTTTACTACCTTTGTCGGTACTCCATTCGCCTACAGGCTCACACCGCAATGCAGGGTTGAGCCAGCGGTGCATTAAAATGCGATCGGTAATACAGCGCTCAACTACCGCAGCCGAGGCATTAATATCAATTGACTGTTCAAAAAATTGCATTGCTGAAATTTCGCGTTTTTGATGTCATATCTGCGCTCAGACTCACCCAAAATTGACATTTTCTGCCCATGATGCAGCACCCAGAAATTATGTAGAATTTTTGAGTTTAACCGAACAGCTTTTATGCTTCTCAAAACTACAGTTATCTTTCTGAAGATATATGTTTATGTAATTACTAGTCAAGACCTAATAGATAGATATTTGAATTTGTTCTTTCCAAAAATAAAAAATAAAAATTTTAAAAATAATGATTGATATCAATTCCTTGTAAAATTTACAGGTAAATTCCAATGCAAAACACTGCGAAGTTATCGGGGTGCAGCATTGTTTAGGGCAATCTACTCCGGAAGCATCCACAGTGTTTTCTGCGATAGAACTCAACTTTTAACATCGGAAAACCATGAATACAACTTGGCTAAACATAACCCAAGTGATGGGAGCTGGTTTGTGGGTTAGGATGGAAAAGTTTTTAGCACAATCACCTACATTACCACCGCAGCAAGATGCCAATTTCGATACTTACGTGCAAAACACTTTCCAACAGGTGATTGCTTTTATGCCCCGCTTGCTGGGAGCAGTGTTAATTTTGTTGGTGGGCTGGATTATTGCTGCGATCGCTGCAGCTGTGACGCGAGGAATTCTCAATCGCACACAGATAGATAACCGCATTGCTGCTGGGGTGATGGGGCGTGAGGATAGCCGTGAACTTCCCCAGGTGGAGAATATCATCGCCAATTTGGTGTTTTGGGGTATTTTGCTGCTGACGATAGTGGCTGTATTAGACATGCTGCAGTTGCGAGCAGCTTCTCAGCCACTCAATGCTTTTCTCAATCAAATTGGTGACTTTTTACCAAGATTAGTGGGTGCGGCAATTTTTTTGGCAGTGGCTTGGTTAGTAGCTACTCTTGTCAAACTTCTGACAATACGGGGATTGCAGGCGTTAAGAATAGATGAGCGTTTAAATCAACCACGAGACAATACCACTACTCAAAATCAGTTGCCTCTGAGCGATACAATTGGCAATGCGCTGTATTGGTTCATATTTTTACTGTTTCTGGTTC
>JANZYY010000084.1:3766-7543 GCA_026419705.1 Fischerella sp. | reverse complement strand
AGTTTGTGACAGAAGTGCTGCGAACTATAGAACACAAACCAATTAAAGTTATTGTTAATGAGTCGGGTGCATCTATATATAGTGCTAGTAAAGTTGCAGCCCAAGAATTTCCTGACTTAGATGTTACCGTGCGCGGAGCAATCAGTATCGGTCGCCGCTTGCAAGACCCCCTGGCGGAACTGGTGAAAATCGATCCTAAATCTATCGGTGTGGGACAATACCAACACGACGTAGATCAGAAGTTACTGAAAAAGAAATTGGATGAAACGGTAGAAAGCTGCGTTAACTACGTGGGTGTGGATTTGAATACAGCTTCTCAGGAACTTTTGACTTTCGTATCTGGTATTACGCCCACGGTCGCTAACAGCATTGTCACATACCGCAACCAGCACGGAGCCTTTAAAAATCGTCGGGAACTATTGAAGGTTCCGAAGTTGGGACCAAAAGCATTTGAACAAGCAGCAGGTTTTCTCCGCATTCGCGGTGGTAACAATCCCTTGGATAACACCGCCGTACATCCGGAAAGTTATTCGGTAGTGGAAGCGATCGCTAAAGATCTAGGTGTACCCTTACAACAGGTGACACAAATAGCCGAAAAACTCAAACAAGCGAACCTGAAAAAATACGTCACCGACACCGTCGGCGAACCCACCTTGCGCGACATCCTCAAAGAATTGGAAAAACCAGGTAGAGATCCCCGCGCTGAGTTTAAATATGCCACGTTTAAAGAGGGAATTAAGGAAATTTCTGATTTGAAAGTGGGGATGGAATTAGAGGGTATTGTTACGAATGTTGCTAACTTTGGTGCATTCATTGATATCGGCGTGCATCAGGATGGTTTGGTGCATATCTCTCAACTTGCAGACAGGTTTGTGGACGATCCCAAGAAAGTTGTCAAGGTGGGACAGGTTGTGAAGGTACGCGTGTTGGAAGTGAATGAAAAACTGAAGCGGATTGGTTTGTCGATGAAGGGTATGAAGCAGTAGTAAGGATCTTGGTCCTTGTTTTCAAGGAAGAGGTCAAAGCCCTGACTACGAGCTTATAACTGGTTTGCGTAGCATTTGTGACGCTGGAGCTACTACGATCGGTTCGCAAGTTAAGCTATACCTATAATGTTAAGTTCGTTTGGTTACTTATCCTCACTCTAGTCCTCACTTGCGGGGATCGCAGCAAGGCGCGATCGCTCACACATAGATACAACTTCTACTGAGTTGAGAGCGTCTGTAGGGCGATCGCTTGGTGGCTAGTAAAATTGAAAGAGTATCTACTCTATGGCAACCTATGCCAAGAGCTGTCGAAGAAGGTGTTTATTAGAACGAGCAAATTGAAGTCGCTGAGCTACCGCAAAACCTGGAAGTAGAGCATTACTGATTACTGATGAATAATTGTATGAATTTGGTTCGCTTCTTCTAAGATTTTTTCAACTCCAGAATCAGCAATGCCCTTGACATAGTTAATTTTGATTTCTTCTAGCATATCAATAAGTAAAGATTGAAATTCCTGAATGTTATGCTTTTTCTGTAACTCTATCTCTAATGCATCACGAAAATTAGTAATTAGACGAGAGGTGAGTTTTGCTGTCACTGAGTCTGACAGCACCTTGATGAGGTTGTTAGAAGCAGATTGAGATAAGTCACGAGCCAACTTTTCTGTTAGTTGATTGGGTAAGTGATTTAAACCAGGTATATTTTGTATTTGTTGATAAAGCGGAGATTCGTTGAGAGTACTTACAATAGCGTGATGCATTAAGACTTCTATGTCAGCTTGGACTTGAGGTAAAACATCATAGAGACTGACGCTAACTAAGCGAGTAGCTATAGCTTTTACCTCGTTCGTTTCATTAACTTGAATGTAGGGTTTGCGCGTTTCCGGATGAAATAACCAGCGTACCAACTCACCCTGGCGAATCGCATCTTGCATTTGGTCAATCACTTGAATACCTACCATTCCAGTGATTTCCTCAGCAAAACTCACAGCAAAGTCATAATTAAGTTGCGATCGCAAAGGCTCAAGATTTAGTAAATCGGCTTGGTAAAGACGAATAGTTACTGGAATGACTCGGAGCCAACGCCAGAAGGGAAGTAACAAAAATAAATCATACCACCGCCGTAGCATGGCTTCTAACCAGTTTAAGCAGGGATTGCGGCGACTGATATAAAAAGTACGTGCCAAAAATTCTAAGGCAAAAATAATTACAAAAGGTAAGTCAATCAGCCAGAAAAGATTGACAAAGTTGCCAAATCTATTAATATCTCGATAGTAGTTACTATTAATCAGCGGTCTAATTTGGGAATTAAAAAAATTAATTTCTGATTGCCAACCTCTTTGGGACAAATAAGGTTGACTCCAAAAAATAGTGAAGCCATCTCTGGCAGATTGTGCATTTGTACGCAAGCGGATTTCATTTTTAATTTTTGCTAAAGTACCACTTTTATTAGCTACATCAAAAGGATTGTCCTCAATCATGCGGTGACTAAGGAGACGTAATTCACGCAGCAAACTTTCTGCTTGGGGTGACTGCAAACCAGTCTGCAAAACCTGTTCTTCTAATTCTGTAACTTTGTCGAGGTAGTTTTGCGTTTCTGGGTGAGGTTGAATGCCCTTAATTGGATCATACAGTTGAGTGACATTTGGCAACACTTGCAGATAGAAATCACGCCAAGAAATGTAGGTTAAATCAAAGAAGACTAAACATAAGTTGAGTAATGCTAGAATGGCAATTAATCGTTCAAACCAGCGGTTGCGAGGAACAGACGATTTTCTAATACCTATTTTTGATGTCATGACTTAAAAATTTATTTCTTCCATCTCAAAACAAATTAATTCTAAATAACTAGGATGGGAAATTAGTTCTTTTGCAACTAATAAACCAGCTATAGTCCAGATTTGATATTTTCTTGCTTCCTTGCCAATTAATCGACCATTCTTACCATCATAGTATTCTGGCCATTCATCTCCAAGTAATCGATTTTCTGCAATTTCAATGGCTTTCTGAGCAATGTCTATACGATTTGTTTTTTGCGCTGCTGCTGTTAGCAACCACAGTAAAACCGGCCAATTACCACCATTGTGATAAGACCAAGGAATATTTTTGGGATCGCACCCCGTAATGATTTGCCATGAGATACCCTCTAGCGCTGGAAAACAGATTTTCATGGGCATATATCCAATTAAATCATTCCAACGTTGCTGAATTAAATTCATAATGCTTTGAGATTCTCGCTCACTGGCTAAGGAGGTGACGATAGCCATTAAGTTTCCCACAGTAAAGAAACGAAAATCCATGCGTCCAGGACCAAGATTACCTGCTAGATAACCACCAGTATCTGGTAGCCACTCTGTTAACCAAGTAGGAATTGAATCAGCATAAATATTGAATCTGTTCGCTACTTCTTTGCCAAATTCATCACCTTTAAAGCGATAAATTTCATTTAAGCGATTTGGATCGATCCAGTAATATTCGCGGAGATGATAGGTAAGAGGTGCTAAACGTTGATTGACACTATGAATGCAAGCAGCGTTATCATTGTTTGGCAAAAGAAGTTCCCTCGCCGCACGTAAGACAGCATAAAACAGCACCTGAATCTCCAGAGGATGTTCGTAGACACCCATACGACGGTCAATCATAAAAGCCCCATCGGGAACCAGCATGGTTGGATACATCGCAAATCGATGGACAAGACACATTTCCAAAATTAACTTGATTCCCTGTTGAAATTCGGTTTGGTGAACAAGCGAGATATCGCCTGTAGCTTTCACATAAGCCCGTAGTAAGAT
>JANZYY010000084.1:0-3756 GCA_026419705.1 Fischerella sp. | reverse complement strand
CCATAAACAAGAATCAACGGGTGGAACTCTGGCGATCGCGTGTTCCCCAAAATCAGCAGTCAAATACTCTTTGCCATCTTTTGATACTACCTTGAAACTGGCTGGCATTAGTCCCGGTCCCGGCTGAAAACAGTCCATTTGCGGCTCATGACTCTGCAAAGCAAGAGTTTCTATCAAGAAATTGCGTACAATCTCCGCTTTACCGCTAATCAAAAAAGCCAGCGCCGATAAGACAAAATCACGGATAAAACATTGGTCGTAATTCAGCGCTTGCGATCCTGGTTCTAAGGCTGCTACCGTTCCAACCGGACGACCATGATAATAAATAATTGACCTTTCAAGTAGTGTCCAAGCTTCTGCAATTAAATCATTTTTTGTTCTCATTAGTTAGGTAGTCTCCTTGAAATAATAGTTAAGCTTACCTGAGGGATCGGACCCCAGACCTTAAAAAAATGCAGGGATCTCGCAGCCCATCAAAGCATTAATTATGAGTGCTTTATTCAGCTTCCCCCTAGGGTAGGACACAAAGTATGCAAAGTAAGAGGAAAAACTAGAGGAGTGTAAAATAGATTGACTTAGCAAATTTAATGCGGTAGACCAGTAGCAGTCTGTTTCATTAATTTTGCTCGGTAAACAAAGAAAGCACAACTCTATTAAACCTCCTTCTTTGTGTACTTTGTGGTATCCTACGGAAAGCCGAAGAAAGCGTCTACATTATTTAACCCCTCAAAACTAATCAGACAGACCAGTAGCGGTTTGTCTCATTAATTATGAGAAGTTTGTAGTGAGCGATTTATCACTCAGTTTTCACGGCTAAAGCCCTGACTACGAACTATCACAACCGATCAAAACCAAAGATATCAACCAGTAGTAAGTATTTAAGTGCTTAACGAATAAACTTATGTCGGAAAACGAGTAGGAATACATGAAATTCTGCCTTGTGTATTTGTTTCTTCTGGAGCTGGACGGTATTGCAACCAGGCAAATAAAGCAGCAGTACCGAGAAAAATGAAAGTGATAGTTGCTACTAATTGAAGCATGATGCTATAACGCATAACAAAGCCTTAGATTTCAGATTTTTTTCAAATGCAAAAGAATTAAATTCTATACTTTTCCTACAGCTTCTAATTGTTCCGCTCGCATTTTCAATGCACGGTTCATTTCTTCAAAACCTTGGCGCGTATTTGTATCAAGTTGGTGTGCCAATAACGGAACAAGTAACCCTCTGAAAACTTCCCTTTGAATGAAGTGAGTGCGATTTTTTTCCAGAGATTCAATCACGAAAACATGTTCGCCATCAAACAATCCTGGTATTAGAAAATGCCCCAACCAACTTAATTCTCGATTTGGCATAGCTTTAAGAACTGTCGGTTTAAAAGTTATCTCATTTTTTCCTGGAGGCTGAATTTGTACTTCCAGTTGTGCACCCTCTCTAACCTCTCCACTGATTCGACGGATAAAAGGATTCCATGTTGGAAAACTCTCAAAATCGCTGAGTATTTTCCAAACCCGCTTATCAGGTGCTTGAATTTCGATCTCTGTGTAGATTTCTTTCATAGTTAATTTTTTAATGAAATAAAGCATTAATCTTGTGGATGTTTTACCCGAAAATTTGCCCACACGATAAAGCCATGAACTTGGCAGTCTAAATCTTGTAGCCACCCAACTAGTTCGTGATTGCTATTGTGCAACAAAGTATAATTTTGGTCATCTTGGACTAAGGTTAAACCTGTTTGTGGATTTTTGATGCTTGTTTCAATATTGCGGTTAAAACGTTCATCTAATAATTTCAGCAGCCGTGTCACTTTGGCTTGCGCTACTTCTAAATTTAATAGGGTGTAATCTTGCTGTTGAATGATTTGCTGAAGTTCAGTGATATTGCTAAATTTTCGCCGACCCAGAGTGCCTTGAGTTGGTACTAAAAGTGCCGCTATTCCATTTCTTAAGTCCTGCTGATTTAGGGCAAAATAATTCCAATCACCGTAAGCATACTGGATTAATTCACCGTTGCCACTGGGTAACACCAGTCTGGAATGCAAGCCGTGATCTGTGACATAGACTGTAACTGGCTCGGCAGGATTAGCAGGGGGTACGATGGTTGCAGGAGATAACATCCAGACTAATAAGATAGAAGCAATTACTAGTGAAGCAAATTTGGCAATGCGGCATAAACGCATAGCTGACGCATGATGCTGTTAAACAAGGTTGTAATGTTCCATGTGAATGTTGGTGACAGGTACTTCCAACTCGTGCAAGGCTTTCTCTACCTGATCCATCATTTTTGGTACAGCACAGATGAAGTAATTTCGAGTTGCGGGACGCTTAGGAATGTAGCGTTTTAGTAGTTCCTTATCAACATATCCACTTTCCCCTGACCAATTCTCCGGAGGTTCTCTAAGAACGTGGATAACTGTCAGGTCTAATTTGTCTTTTAAAGCTTCAATTTCTTCTCGGTAAGTAACGTCTTCCCAAGTCTTATTCGCATAAATTAACAGTAGGGGTCGCTCATCTTTACGTTCCGCTAAAGTAACAAGCATACTCATAATCGGTGTGATGCCGATACCTCCAGCAATAAAGACAAATCCAGCAGTATTCTCGTAGCGGTCTGTGGTGAAAACTCCATAGGGACCATCAAGGAAGGCTTTAGTTCCAGGTTTGACATCTTTGATTGTATTTGTGAAGTCCCCTAGAGCCTTAATGCCAAATTCAATGCGTTCGGGATGTTCTGCACTCGAAGCAAAAGAAAATGGATGTTCTCGCATTCTAAACGGCGAGATTTCCAAAGTCAGCCAAGCAAATTGACCTGGTTGGAAGTGAATTCCTTCGTGTCCTCTGGGACGCAAAACTAGATTCCAGACATTTCCTCGTTGGGGAATTACTGCTTCTACCAAGTAAGGTTTTTTCTGCATGAAGTAGGGTTTGACCAAGCGGACGTAAATCAACAGCCACAACGCAGCTACTGCAATACCAGTCCAGATCGCTGCTTTCCAAAACAGCCCTAGGTAATTACCCACACCCAAGGCGTGTCCTAAACCAAATCCAACAATAATAACAGCTAAGATGCCATGAGCTATACGCCAAGGTTCGTAGGCAATGTTAAGCTGTTTCCGCCAAATAGAGGTGACAATAATCGCAATTAGCGCCAAAGTAGCGATAACTGCTGCCCTTGCACGCCACGGGGCTTGAATGAAATTCAATAGTTGCAGTGTCTCTGGATTATTAATGAATAAAATTATTGGGTGAGCAAGGATGAAAAAGAACGCAACTATCGAGGTGTAGCGGTGAAACTGAAGAATTAGATCAATGCCGTATGAGGCTTCGATACGGTTGATGCGCGCAGTTAGGGCAAACTGCATTGCCATCATTGCTAAACCGATGAAACCCAAAGCAGCGGAAAATTCTAGCCAAAAACTACGTACATCACTTGGTGTAGGTGGGTATAAAAGTAGTATTAGTAAGGGTAATAGGATAATCACAAGATATGCACCTATCCAGGATGCGCCTATTACCACGGGATTTTTCATCAATAAACTTCTCATAGGAGCATACTCCTAATCTTGTTGTTGTGATATGGCTTGCAATTGCCTGTGGATTTCCGATTACTTCACCACATTCCACCAGTTAAGTCAGCGGTGCTATTAGCCTTAAGAGAATGGAATTAATAATTGCCAAAGCGATTGAGCCAAGCAAAGCGCTCCAAAAACCATATCTTAAGCGAAAACCAGGCACTATAGCAGCTGTCTCTTATACACATCT
>JANZYY010000843.1 GCA_026419705.1 Fischerella sp. | reverse complement strand
CTGCAAATAACCACCAACAACCACCAACCAACTACTCACTACTAACTACTCAAAATCTCAATTCCGCAATTTCATGAGCGCAGAAATTATTTGTGTTGGTACTGAGCTGCTGCTGGGAAACATCCTGAACAGCAATTCTCAATATTTGGCAATGCAGTTAGCGAAATTGGGTATTCCTCATTACTATCAAACAGTGGTAGGAGATAACCTGCAAAGAATAAAGCATGTTATAGAAATTGCTAGTAAAAGAGCGGAAATACTGATTTTTACAGGCGGTCTTGGCCCCACACCGGATGACCTTACCTGCGAAAGCATCGCTGATTTTTTCGGTGTTCCTTTGATAGAACGTCCGGAAATCATTGAGGATATTGCCCGCAAATATGCTCAACGCGGCCGGCAAATGACACCCAGCAATCACAAGCAAGCTTTAATACCTCAGGGGGCAGAGATTTTACCTAATCCAACTGGCACGGCACCAGGTATTATCTGGCAACCTCGTCCGGGGTTAACAATTCTTACTTTCCCTGGAGTGCCCAGTGAAATGCAGCAGATGTGGGAAGAAACAGCAGTACCCTATTTGCAAAGCCTCGGTTGGGGCAAGGAAATTATTTATAGTCGGATGTTAAAGTTTTGGGGTATTCCTGAATCTGCTCTAGCAGAAAAAGTTTCAGCCTATCTCAACTTGCCTAATCCAACAGTCGCACCCTACGCCAGTAAGGGGGAAGTTAAGTTACGAGTTTCGGCAAAAGCAACTTCTGAAGCTGAAGCGCAGAAATTGATCGCACCTGTAGAGAAACAACTCAAAGAAATTACTGGCTTGGATTATTATGGTGCTGATGATGACACGCTTGCTTCCGTAGTCGGCCAGCTATTACGTGGGTTTGGAGAAACTCTTTCTGTGGCAGAATCTTGTACTGGCGGCGGACTAGGACAAATGTTAACAGAAATTTCTGGTAGCTCTGATTACTTTTGGGGTGGAGTAATTTCCTATGACAACTCAGTGAAAGTAGGACTTTTGGGGGTTAACCCAGAAGACTTAGCAAAATTTGGGGCCGTAAGTGCTACTGTTGCAGAGCAAATGGCAGCAGGAGTGCGATCGCGTCTTGGCACTAGTTGGGGACTGAGTATTACTGGTATTGCCGGACCAACTGGCGGTACGGAAGCGAAACCAGTCGGTTTGGTTTACATCGGTTTAGCAGCACCAAATGACAAAGTAGAAAGTTTTGAATATCGCTTTGGTGCTGGTCGGAGTCGGTCTTTAGTTCGTCACCTGAGCGCCTGTACTGCTTTGGACAATCTGCGGCGGAAGTTACTGACAAGATCGCAGTAAAGTGGGGTAAGTTAGAGATGTATTGATTACTACGAACTAGTTGTCTGTTACAACAAGTTTGAGGGATAAAAAACGAACCGCCATAGACGCGCAAGCGTCTTCCTGCAGGGTAGACGCCAAGCGCACCAAAGAAGAGGAAAACAAGAGAAATAAAAAGGTTGATTCAGCCTGCAAAGTTACCTTGACAAAGTACTAGTACTTAATGCTTTTACAAAAGTTAATCAAGTGTTTTGCGTAAAATCTCTCTAAAATATCGTGGATTTAATTATAAAAATTGTGTAGGCTAAATC
>JANZYY010000842.1 GCA_026419705.1 Fischerella sp. | reverse complement strand
GTCCTGGGGGATTTGGGGGAATCTGAAAATCTGGGAAAATGTCAGGCTTTCATGGGAGGAGCTTTCAGCCTGCATTTCTTGTAAAATGTTAAACTCAATACTTTATATCGTTCGTCAAAAAATTATACGATTAAAGAATTTTGTTATCGCAATTTTTGCGCTTAACAAATCAAGATTTCTGAAACCGAAGAACCCGCAACTATGGCTTGTTTTGCCACCCTAAGTCAACTGATTGATGTTCTTGCTGCCCAGCCTGCTAACTTATCAGACGCAGCATTAGAACTATCGAATAATGGTATACAAACAGACACTCGTATTCTCAAACCCGGAGAAGTTTTTTTAGCTTTACGTGGCGAAAAGTTTGATGGACATGATTTTGTGCCAATAGCGATCGCTAAGGGAGCTTTGGCAGCAATTGTTGATTTTGAATACCAAAATCCGCAATTTCCCTTATTGCAGGTAAAAAACACTCTCCAGTCCTATCAAAAAATCGCGAGATGGTGGCGCGACCACTTCGATATTCCAGTGATTGGGGTAACAGGTTCTGTCGGTAAAACTACCACCAAAGAACTCATCGCCGCCGTTCTCGCAACCCAAGGACGAGTCCACAAAACTCATGCCAATTTTAATAACGAAATTGGTGTACCGAAAACTCTTTTGGAGTTGAGTACAGAGCATGATTTCGCCGTTGTAGAAATGGCGATGCGTGGTCAGGGACAAATTGCCGAACTGACGCAAATAGTACATCCCAAAATTGGAGTGATTACCAATGTCGGGACAGCACACATAGAATTACTGGGTTCGGAAGCCGCGATCGCTTCTGCAAAATGTGAACTATTGGCAGAAATGCCCAAAGACAGCGTAGCAATTCTTAACTATGACAATCCTTTGTTGCTAGAAACAGCAGCAAAGGTCTGGCAGGGCGAGGTAGTAACTTTCGGCTTTACTGGTGGAGACATTCAGGGTAAGTTGATTGATAACGAAACATTGGCAGTGGCGGATATGCAATTGCCCTTACCAATGCCTGGTCGTCACATCGCTGCTAACTATATGGCAGCTTTAGCAGTAGCGCAAGTACTGGGCATTGATTGGTCATGCCTACAATCCGGTATTGTGGTAGATATGCCAGGCGGGCGGTCGCAGCGATTTGAGTTGTCAAATGACGTGGTAATCTTAGATGAGACTTATAATGCTGCACCAGAAGCCATGCTAGCAGCCTTAAATTTATTGGCAGAAACTCCAGGAAAACGACGTATAGCTGTATTGGGTGCAATGAAAGAATTAGGAGAGCGATCGCAACAATTGCATCGACGAGTAGGCGAAATGGTGCAGCAATTGAATTTAGATGCATTATTAGTTTTAGTGGATGGACAAGATGCCAAAGCAATCGCCGAGAGCGCCAAAGGTGTTCCCTCTGAGTGTTTTACAACTCATGCAGACTTAGTTGCGAGATTGAAGACCTTTATCAAAACTGGCGATCGCATCCTATTTAAAGCAGCACATTCAGTAGGATTAGATCGAGTTGTCACTCAGTTGCGTACTGAATTTAGCAACAGTAAGTGGGTGTAAACAAACATAACTATCACGATTGTTAGTGGTTATGTAGTTAGTAGTTAGTAGTTAGTAGTTGGTTTTATAG
>JANZYY010000841.1 GCA_026419705.1 Fischerella sp. | reverse complement strand
CTGCATGTAGTTCCGGGTTGGCGTACGCATTTCCAAATCTGGTTAGTTACACTTTCAGTGAGAAAGACAGAAAGAAAGAGGTTACAGCCACCCTATAAGCGTCCCTATAAAGGGTATGGAGTGGTGTGATAACTAGTGATGGATAAAACCGATCGCCCTAGCAGTTGTACTGCTTGAAAAGTATAAACTACCCTTTATTCTAAATTTGCGATCGCCTTAAAACCCGATCCGCTTTAAAAACTTATCTCCGCCTTAACCAAGCAAATACATCATCAACAGAGATACTCAGGTTTATACCTTCCAACACAGGTAATACATCCGTTCCAGACAACAAATCTGGCAGACGATTAGGCTGATAAACTAACACAGAGCGTTCGCTTGGATCTATCAACCATCCTAGCTGAGTGTCATTTTTAATGCAGTATAAAATATTGCCTGTAACCTTTGTTTGACTTTGATCGGGAGAAAGAATTTCAATCACCCAAGCTGGTGCAAACTCAATACCGGTGCTTGTAATATCACCACTATCATCAAGTGGTAGTTTGTTGGTGGCGACGACAACTATATCAGGAACAATTGAACGATTACCAAACGAACAGCGCAATTCTGGGAAAGCTTCGTAGTTGCTACCTGCTGCATCTATCGCAGCGACTAAACGCTTTTGCAACAGGCTATGTTTACCTCCTCCCATCGGTTTCTGAACTGCCTCACCGTTAATATACTCCCAGGCTGGAGACTCATCAATAAATGGAAGTTTCAAGAACTCCTCTATGGTGGTGGCTCTTGGAACTACAATTGTCATTTCCGCAACTACCTTAATAAAATAAATATGTACTATATAATAGATATTTTACCTTTAGGCACGAAAATGGCTATTTTTGTGGTATCTGCTCCCTAATCCAAAGGCGAAAAGCCTTCAGCGTTGCATTTCTGCCAGTTGTTCTACTTTGCTCAAGATATTGAGGAATCACCTCAATCAGTGGAAATCTGGGAAAATTCAAGCTTTCCTGTGACTCTACATAACGTCCATCTTGCAGTACATTAATTTGTAACTTGCCTTTGTCAAATCGCCAAAGTTCAGGAACTTTTAGTGCTTCATAAATATTGGGATGAGTTCGGGATGTGATATCCACTTCTAGCGCTAAATCTGGCGGAGGGTCTCCTGTTAAATCTAGTCGCTTCTTCCCGCGAATCCTCGCTTCGTTTTTTATATAGAAACACTGGTCAGGTTCTATACCTTGAGCCATAGCTTGGTTTTTGAAAGTGGTAGAACCAAGGCTGATAAACTCAATTTCTAACTCTTCTAGTAAAGCCTTGACCAAGTCACCAATAATTTCTTTATCATATTCATGCTCCGGCAGTGGTGTCATAATCTCTAGTATTCCTTGGTCATAGGCAATTCGTGCTGCACGGTGTTCCCCTAAATCTTCCAGAATTGTTTCAAATTCCTGCCAGCTGACATCTTTTAGCAGCACTCGTTGTCCCGGTGGAACCTGGATGCGCTTTAATTCCAACAACATCTCTCCACTCCCAGCAGTGCAAATCTAAATTTAGCTTACTTTGGTTGGCTGATACGCTGCCATAATTATTGGTGCTTGCTCAATGGCGTAATCAGATGCGATCGCATCAATAACTTAACC
>JANZYY010000840.1:1426-1665 GCA_026419705.1 Fischerella sp. | reverse complement strand
CCTATTCTCAGAGTACGCCTGCAACAGCAAGACCCCCGGGCTGTAGCTATTTTTGTTCAACCTGCAGCAGGAGTACAAATTGGTCAACTCAACAAACCCAGCCCTGAGCTTTTGTCACTAGAATTGCGACGCTCATTTGGTCGATTGAGACCCCCAGTTGTTTTACCTGGACCATCTGGTAGATCTAGACCTCCAGTTGTTACGCTTCCTCTACCACGACCAAACCCACGACCATTATC
>JANZYY010000840.1:0-1416 GCA_026419705.1 Fischerella sp. | reverse complement strand
GAAGGACCTATTGTTGATAAACCCCAACCTTCTCCAACACGCCGTGTTCCCAATGGGCGAGTGGTAGTTTTGATTGACCCCGGACATGGTGGTAGAGACTCCGGAGCTGTTGGTATCGGAGGAAAGCTAGAAAAGGATGTCGTACTACCTATTGGCAAAAAGATCGCAGCAATTTTACAAAATAATGGTGTACAGGTGGTATTAACCCGGAGTTCTGACTACTTCGTTACCCTTCCGGGAAGAGTCGCAATGGCAGAGCGTGCCAATGCTGATGTGTTCGTCAGCATCCATGCTAATTCAGCTGGTACAGGTCGTCCGGATGTGAATGGTTTGGAAACGTATTATTACGATACTGGTTACAGTTTCGCTCGCATTGTCCACAGGAGCATTCTTCAAAGCGTGAATGTCAGAGACAGGGGAGTACGAAGAGCCAGATTTTATGTTCTCCGCAAAAGTTCTATGCCCTCAATCTTAGTAGAAACTGGTTATATGACTGGTCGGCAGGATATGGCTAAGCTGCAAACCACATCTTACCAAAATCAAATGGCAGAAGCGATCGCTCGTGGTATCCTCAGATATCTCCAGCAAAGATAAATCAACACAATACCCGGTCTTTCCCGTATTTATGCTGAAGTGGCGATATTTTTTCAGCACTGATAGCCGTGTTATTTGTAAATCTTAACTCAATTCGATACATCAATTCCCAAGAATCACGCAAGTTCGGAAATTTTTTGTTACCGATTGTATCATTGACCAAAATTGACTACTGTTGTTAATTTTGGTTATTAATTTGTTGGTGTAATCTGCTGCTAGTAGCAGACGATTTTTTCCTGTTATTTGCGGCAGCAAAATTTATAAAATTGTGCTAAAATTTGACGCCATTAGCTATAGGTGGAGCGTGCGGCACTTTATAAAGTACAAATCGATACATCGGAATAAAAGCTAAGATTTTGGGTGGTAACGGTGTGAGAATTTGAGGATTAGCCAACAGTTGGATAAATTAACGCCTCTCGTATGAATGTGAATCAGGAGAAAACATTGTGAAACTACACCACTGGTTGATACCTGGTATTGTCTTAAGTACCTCCCTGTTATCTTTGCCTGCACATGCAGCAAACTTACAATCTTGGCGTTTTGATGCCGAGCAAAATCGATTAGAAATCAACACTGATGGTGCTGTTCAACCCACCGCTCAACTCATGTTCAATCCAACGCGGTTGGTGATTGATTTGCCAGGTATTAAATTCGGGCGTCCCCAGCTTGTCCAGTCAATCGGTGGTGCAATTCGTTCGCTCCGGATTGGACAGTTTAATCCACAAACTACACGTGTAGTGGTTGAACTCAATCCAGGTTATACCCTTGACCCCCAACAGGTAAAATTTGAGGGTCTAACAGCCAGACATTGGCACTGTCTCT
>JANZYY010000839.1 GCA_026419705.1 Fischerella sp. | reverse complement strand
GTCCGCACCTTTGCGAATAATTGGGGAGATGTTGGCAAAGGTTTCCACGTTGTTGTTTATAGTTGAGTCTCCCCCTAAACCAGACTCGGCTGGGTAAGGCGGACGGGGGTGAGGAGTACCGCGTTTACCTTCAATCGAGGCCATCAAAGCTGTTTCTTCACCACAAACATAAGCTCCCGCACCAATACGGATATCAATTTTAAAGTCAAAGGGCGACTCAAAAATGTGACTGCCCAATAAACCTAAGCGTTGGGCTTGGCGAATTGCAGTCTGCAGGCGACTGATAGCAACGGGATATTCTGCTCTGACATAAATATAGCCTTGGGTTGCACCCACCGCATAGGCAGCGATCGCCATTCCTTCTAAAACGCGATGGGGATCGCTCTCCAAGACGCTGCGATCCATAAACGCCCCTGGATCGCCTTCATCAGCGTTGCATATGACAAATTTGCGTTCTCCTTTTGCCTTCGCAACCGTTGCCCATTTCACACCAGTAGGATAACCTGCACCACCCCGCCCCCGCAAACCACTGCGAGTAATGGTATCCACTACCTCAGCTGGACTCATCTCCC
Organism: Fischerella sp.; assembly: GCA_026419705.1. Classification (GTDB taxonomy): domain Bacteria; phylum Cyanobacteriota; class Cyanobacteriia; order Cyanobacteriales; family Nostocaceae; genus PCC9605. The sequence continues at coordinate 1,093 of JANZYY010000839.1, read as the reverse complement.
GCAGCACGTGGTAAAGCGCTTGATAGCCCCCAGCCCCAATATAAGATTCGATGCGTTCGGGATCGACTTTACCGCTGTTTTCCAAAACAATCGACATCTGGTTGGTAAAAAATGGCTGCGCCAAATCTCCACGTTGTACCTTTGTCTCTCCTCCATTGACAGCAGTGATAATTGAGGATGCATCTTCAGGAGTCACTTTCTCGTAAAGTATACCCAAGCTTTCTGGTTCAGCTTGTGTATCAACTTGCACTAACGGTCCCTGACAGCACAAGCGCATACAACCGACGCCAGAAACTTGCACTTTGTCCTCTAAACCAAAGGCTGTCACAGCTTCCTCAAGTTGCTTTTTCACAGCTGCGGAGTTAGCAGACAAACAACCAGCAGCAACGCAACAGCGAATCCGTACGGGTTTCTGAGACTGGCGTTCCTGTTCTGCTATCTCTTGTAACTCAGTCAAATCCATCTTCCTAGAGCCTCCTGTGTCACGATTGGTTTGACTCTATCCTGAGGTTAGGAGGAAATATTGAGGAACTTGTGAGGACATTAGGCAGTAGAGACGCGAAATTTCCCGTCTCCACAGAGGAATTGGCAAAACATTAATTCTACCAAATGTTGTGTAAATATTAGGATTAGTAGATAGAGCTTGGGAAAAAGAGATGATGTCCCGTTCTAAGCCATATCAACCACTACTTCTGCGGTTGCTTCACGGCGTCAATGCTGTATTCATTATTGGCGCAGCAATTACGGGTTTTTTAGTTTATGACAGTTGGGATGGAAGATTTGGCGGTCTTTCTTTGACGAAAGCTAATCGCAGTCTCATTGACATCCACGGAACATTCGGCTTTTTCATATTTTTTTTAGTTCTGCCATCGTTTATTATTTACTGTTTAAAAGCTGGTAGAAACCGCCTGATACAATTCAATATGTTGAACCAACTAACTCAAGTTGGTAGACCAATTTGGTGGTATACTCTCCAGCGAATTACGAATACCTTCATATTGCTAGCAGCACTATTTTCTGCGATCTCTGGTAAATTTCAAGATGAAAACTGGCTGCCGCAGGGAGAATTAAACCATACGGCATACTATATACA
>JANZYY010000838.1 GCA_026419705.1 Fischerella sp. | reverse complement strand
GTCCTAGCAGTGGTGGCCAGTCTTGCTAAAGATGGTGCAGTCGATGTTGGCAAGGTTGTTTATTTGATTGTTAGTGCCAGTACTTTTCTTCTGGGTGCGATCGCCCTCGGTAATATTTTCAACAAAACTTTTGTGGCAATCGTCGATCAACTCAAAACCCGCGGTGAACTGGTCATACCAGCATTCATTTTCACTTTTGTAATGGCATATATTGCCAGTGTTATTCAGTTAGAAGCGATTTTGGGAGCTTTTGCAGCAGGTTTGGTTCTAGAGGAGACAGATAAGCGCAAAGAACTGCAAAAGCAAATCATCCCCATTGCTGATATGCTAGTGCCAATTTTTTTCGTGACTGTCGGGGCACAAACTGACTTGGGAGTTTTAAACCCAGCGATTCCTAGCAACCGCGAAGGTCTTGTTATGGCAAGCTTTCTCATCTTGGTAGCTATCCTGGGTAAAGTTGTAACTGGCTTAAGCGTATTTGGTCAACCCCACATTAATCGTTTGGCAATTGGTGTGGGAATGATCCCTCGGGGCGAAGTTGGATTGGTATTTCTTGGGATTGGTGCCAGTACTGGCATTCTTTCCAAACCATTGGAGGCGGCAATTATTATGATGGTCATCCTTACGACCTTTTTAGCTCCTCCCTTGCTGAGGTTCGTATTTCCGCAGCCACAAATGGCAGCAGGAGGAGTCAATGAATTACTTTTAGATGGCTCTTCTGGAACTCCTGTGACAATCAAATCATCTGGTGCGATCGTATCGACATCAAATGATAATGAGAATCTTAAAGGTAATTCTAGTTCTCAGGAGGATAAGTAAAGGTTTTGTGTACAGACGTACTGTTGAGCGTCTGTACTTCAATCATTATTTAGTCCTGACAATAACTTAGGACTTGAAGATGAGCGTAGGAAACTTATATCTCCTACTGTCCGTCGCTTGTGGTTGTACCTCTTGAGGAGTTTTTATTTACTACGATTGGGATTGCCGAGGTAATTTCTTTTTGTGATGCGATGAAATCACAAGGTCGGCTGTCCTGAAAATAAACAAGAGGAGTCAAAACATTGCGAAGTTTCTCCTGGTGCATTTTACTATCATATTTTCTCAAGTTTATCTGCTGTACTTTTTTAATTGGTTAAAAAATATTACCGACAAGTTTTGCCTCGCCAGTTAGCAAAATCTGATTTTTTGACCAGTGATATTGATTGCCAGCAATAAAAGAACTCAAAAAATCTCTTGGCAACCCAAGTGTATGTTGTTAGCCTTGACTGCTATCGTTAATTTTAGTTATTTATTTGTTGGTTTAATCTGATGTTTTGCAGGCTAAATTTTCTTGGCATAATAACATAGAAAAGAGTAAAGTTTATGCTAAAATTCTACACCATCAACTGTGACTTTATCCGGACGCAAAACCATACATCTACAAATAAAAGTGAATTGCTACACCAGCGACCGCATAAAGTAATTGACTCATCGAAGCTAAAAGTTGGCGGTGACTGCCTGAGGATTTACCAACACTTTTACATAACAAATTGACCCTCTCATAAATGCGACTCAGGAGAAAGCACTGTGAAACTACACTGGTTAGTACCTGGTACTGTGTTGGGTATCTCCCTGTTATCTTTGCCTGCACATGCAGCAAACTTACAATCTTGGCGTTTTGATGCCGAGCAAAATCGATTAGAAA
>JANZYY010000837.1 GCA_026419705.1 Fischerella sp. | reverse complement strand
CGACAGTATCGGGTAGCAGCATCCGATTTAACCACGAGTGAATGATCCCATCGCCGGGACGCAATGCAACACCGCCACGAGAGGCGAAAAAGTCTGGTAGTTCGTGGTGAGTTTTGATATCAACAGGTTTGGGATAAGCTGCAGTATGACAGAAACTTTGCATCACCAAGTCAGCGCTGAAACCGAGACAGGCGAGTTCTTTCAACTCATCCCGCGTCATCGGACCAGTGGTATCCTGGGAACCAACGGTAGTCACGATCGGTTCGCAGTAGGTACCGGGACGTACACCAGGTAAACCACAGGCTTTACCCACTATTTTCTGTGCCAAAGTGTAACCTTTGCCTGTATCGGCAGGTTGTTTGGGGCGGGTGAAGACAGTGCTGGGTTTTAAACCAAGTGCAAGTCTGGTTTTATCGGTGAGAGTGCGTCCAATCAGTAAAGGAATGCGTCCACCTGCACGGACTTCATCGAGAATGGTATCTGGTTTGAGGCTAAATGTAGAAATTACTTCGCCTGCTTCGTTGGTGATTTCGCCTCTATAGGGGTAAATGGTAATTACCATACCCGTTTCCATCTTGGTGACATCGCACTGAATCGGAAAAGCACCAGCGTCTTCAGCTGTATTAAAGAAAATTGGCGCGATCGTACCGCCTAAGATATATCCACCTGCCCGTTTGTTGGGAACATAGGGAATATCGTTGCCAATGTGCCACAATAGGGAATTAATCGCAGATTTGCGAGAGGAGCCTGTACCTACTACATCACCGACATAGGCGACGGGATGCCCTTTTTTCTTTAATTCGGCAATGGTTTGCAATGCTCCGGGCATTCGTGATTCCAACATCGCTAAGGCGTGTAAAGGAACATCTGGGCGCGTGGTGGCTTGGGTGGCGGGGGATAAGTCGTCGGTGTTAGTTTCGCCAGGAACTTTGAAGATGGTGACTTTGATAAATTCTGGTACTTCAGGACGAACGGTAAACCACTCTGCTTGTGCCCAAGAGTCTATGACTCGCTTCGCAAAGGGGTTTGTTTTAGATAATTCCAAGATATCGTGGAAGGCATCATACACCAACAGGATTTTACTAAGGGCGGCGGCGGCGTAGGCTGCAATTGGTTCTTTGCCTTCTCCCCCCATCACCAGCGGTGTTTCGGAAGAATTCGAGAAGGATAAAGTGGAAGTTTGCAGCAGTTCGATTAAAGATTGGACATTGTAACCACCCACCATCGTACCCAGCAATTGTACTGCTTCGATGGGTGAAACTAGAGGGCTGGTGATTTCCCCTTTGGCAATGGCTGTGAGAAATCCGGCTTTGATATAAGCTGCTGGATCGACTCCGGGGGGTACGCGATCGCGCAATAAATGCAATAATGTTTCCTCTTCGCCAACAGGCGGATTTTTTAGTAATTCACACAGTTGGGACGTTTGCTTTGCATCCAAAGGCTGCGGGGGAATTCCTAGTGCAGCCCGTTCGGCAACATGTTGGCGGTATAATTCCAGCATTTTACTCTCCAAGAGGTTCAGACACGAATTTTTTTTGGTGTTTGTCATCACTCCCCTAATCTCACAGACGGGGAGGTGGGGAGGTTGGGAGAGTTTAATTCTACATTCTCCCCATCACCCTAACCCTGTCTCTTATACACATCT
>JANZYY010000836.1 GCA_026419705.1 Fischerella sp. | reverse complement strand
GAATAAATACTTGTTCAGCAGTGCGGTAAACCACGTCGATAATAATGTCGCGGTCTTCATGAGTTGCTGTAATATCTAGAAACACTAACTCATCTGCTCCCGCTTTGTCATAGACCTGTGCTAATTCCACCGGATCGCCTGCATCCTGAAGGTTAACAAAGTTAACTCCTTTTACAACTCGTCCCGCATTCACATCTAGGCACGGTAAGATTCTCTTAGCCAACATGGCAAACTTTCTACTCCTAAGTAGTTCCCCGGAATTTAAATTTTAAATTGGCAAGCGTATTTAATAAAGAAAAATTTTGCTTCCGTATTTATACGTATTGGTGCCGCTACCACTTGCCCTCAATAAAGTGTAAAAGTAAAACTTGATAGCTGAACTATGGCGATTATCTCCTCAAAAAAACAGCCTCACGAACCAAGCGGCGGACAACCAAAGCAGCATCGGGAATCGGCAAAAGCATCTCTAAAAGAGAACATTTTGCAACCTGAAGCTGCAACAGATGAACAAGGTAAGCAGGAAGAGAGTATTCGACCGCAGCGGTTTGCCGATTATATAGGCCAAAAAGATTTAAAGGATGTACTGGACATAGCAATTAAAGCAGCTAAGTCCAGGGGAGAAGTACTGGATCACTTGCTATTGTATGGTCCTCCTGGTCTAGGCAAGACCACAATGGCAATGATTTTAGCAGCTGAGATGGGGGTGAATTACAAAATTACTAGCGCCCCAGCCCTAGAACGTCCTAGAGATATTGTCGGGTTGTTAGTGAATCTTCAGCCAGGGGATGTGCTGTTTATCGATGAAATCCATCGCCTGTCACGGATGACCGAGGAAATTTTATACCCAGCAATGGAAGATTATCGTTTAGATATTAGCATTGGCAAGGGTTCCAGCGCCAGGACTCGCAGTATACCCCTATCAAAGTTTACTTTGGTAGGAGCAACAACCCGTGTGGGTGCGCTGACTTCTCCTTTACGCGATCGCTTTGGCTTAGTGCAAAAGTTAAGATTTTATGAGGTAGAAGAACTGAGTCAGATAGTCCTGCGTAGCGCTCAGTTACTCAATACTACTATCACTGAGGATGGTGCGAAAGAAATTGCCAAGCGAGCGCGAGGAACACCGCGTGTAGCAAATAGATTACTCAAGCGCGTACGTGATTATGCAGAAGTAAAATCCTTTGCAAAGATTTGTGCAACTGTTGCAGCCGAAGCATTACATCTATTCCAAGTAGATCCTTGCGGCTTGGATTGGACAGACCGCCGCATGTTGACTGTCATCATTGAACAATTCAATGGCGGTCCGGTGGGACTAGAAACAATAGCAGCAGCAACAGGTGAGGATACCCAAACCATAGAAGAAGTTTATGAACCTTATTTGATGCAGATTGGCTATTTAAGCCGGACGCCCCGTGGTAGAGTAGCAACTGCTGCGGCGTATAAGCATATGGGTTTTCAACCGCCTAACGAACAGTTGTCTTTGTTATAACAGGGAATGGGGGAAGTATCTCCTACTCTCGCCATCTCTCCATTGCCCCTATTTCTGACTCTTCCATTTAGGGTGGTTTCTCATACAAGTATCAGAAAAATTTAATTCTCCAAAAAACTCGGAGATATTTATGTTAACGTAGACGCGCAGCGGTGAGTCAGCGCGGTCTTGGGGGTTTTCCCCCCAATCCCCACTCCCTGTCGGTCGTGGGGGCCAGTGAGTCCCCCATG
>JANZYY010000835.1 GCA_026419705.1 Fischerella sp. | reverse complement strand
CAAGTCCTAGCCCATCGCTGTGCCTACCTCAATGGATTATTGTCGGTTTGAGCCACTTTCAAAACTGAGATGCTCCCTATCGCGTCTCTACATTAATTTTAACCTAAATATCAACCAATACAGTTCAGTGAGCAGAACTTGATTCTTGAATATCCTTCACAATACCCATTTTGAAGGGGAAATATATGCAATCAAAACTTTAACAAACAATATTTCCAACTTACTTAATATAACGTAGCCTTTTCTGCTGCAAGTACTGACTCAATATATCAAGCAAAAAACATTGTATAAATTTGTGTAAATCAAATATTTACCCGAAAATCAAGAAAAGTTAGATATTACTCAATAATTTAGATAAAAAATCAAAATAGTAACCATCAAAGTGTATATAATTTGTATCGATGCAAGCGCTCGACCAAGCGTTGCCGATTTCATGGATGATGCAAGTGTTTTGTTCTGCCAAAACCCTTCAGACGCGTACCCCAGGGTAATTTTGCGTCTCTACTTTGATCGGCAACACTCTTGAGCAAAAGTATAATTCCAAAAAAACTAGGTATAAAACTCACTGCAAGCACGAGCATGAATTACTGGGGTGCAAGTTCATAAGAATAACTTTTCTGGAATACTTGAACTAATGAGTCTAAATAGTTCTTTAGCAGATTTTTCCTTGGCTGAGTTATTTCAAATCATAGACCAAGGAAGAAGATCTGGCTGTTTAATCGTCTGTAATTTATTAAACTATAATGCTTCTGCTGGACAATCCCGATATTACTTCATTTGGTTTAGGCAGGGATGTATTGTCGCGGCGTCAAATTGCTTGGATGGTCGGGGTTTGATCGGTCAAATCAAGCAGCGCAAGTTGGTACAGCCACAAGTAATAGACAAATTTTGTTCACTAGCACCGAAAGAAATACCCCTTGGCTTGCATCTAAAAACAGCAGGACTGCTAGATGCAGAGCATCTGAATCTATTATTTGCCAGCCAACTACAGCAAATTCGCAAGCTTTTTGAAATTCAAAAGGGTGTATTCAAACTCGATAGCAAAGCACCTATACCAAGAAAGGAGATGACAGGGTTAAGCCTCAGAGCAATTGAAGTTGCTCTGATGGCTCTAAGAACGCTGAAAAATTGGGAAACTCTAGCTGATGCACTTCCAGATGTTAGTTCTGCCATATGTAGTATTACTCAAAACAAACCGCATGTTCACCTGAAGACTCTGGAGTGGCAAGTATGGGAATTTGCGAATGGTAATGTTTCCTTGGGTGCGATCGCAAACCAACTCAATCAATCAACAGCTTTAGTTCAGCAAGCAGCTTTCCGACTGATGATTGCTGGTTTGGTAGAAGAAGTTCCCTTGGCGACATCTACACTAGAACTGAGTGATTATCCTCTGGATGTGAACTCGGTTAATTCCTCTAGCTTAGCCAACAAAAAAACCCAAGAACCAGAAATGCTTAATATAAGTGCCTCATTTTTACACAATCTGGTTGGGTATTTAAAGAGCAATATTTCATGAATATGATATGCATGGCTAGCACATCAGCTTGCCATCAAAACCGCAAATCATCGAAAAACATTGCGCGATCGCACACAGGGGGATAGCTGTTGGTTTATACCTAAAAACAGTAGGAGTAATAGATGTTAAGTAGTTCAACTTAATTAAATATAAAACGCTCAACATCATAATTGCCGCGATTGGCTCTAGCTTCAATGCCGTTG
>JANZYY010000834.1 GCA_026419705.1 Fischerella sp. | reverse complement strand
ACAGCCATGCAGAGACTTAACCATCCACAACGATTGGGTTTGATAACCGAGGTGATCGTAAAGGCTTAGTGCTGCTGGGTTAGATTGAAACACTTGCAATCCTATTTGGCGATCGCCTCTTTTTTTTGCCCAGTCTTCTGCATACTGGATTAAAGCTGTACCAATCCCTCGTCGCCGATGTTCTGGTACAACATAGAGCAGAAGGATATGAGCATGGCGATCGCCTGTAACTTGGTCGATTGCATTTCCGATCCAGAGACAGGCTAGGGGGTGGGGAGAACTTAATTCTGCATTCTCCCCACCTTTGGTTTTCCCCACCTCCGGTTCTTCTTCCACCCACCACAAGGGAGTTTGGCTGGAGAAGTATTGTTCAACCGTGCGTGCCAGATGGGAAAAATCTCTGGAAGGGAAAATCTCCTGGTAAGTCAATTGCATGAACTTTACCAGCAATGCCCGATCCAAACTTGAACCATGCCGAATACAGTACCCTGGTAGCAGTTTCTCTGCCAAACTAGAGTTTTTGCTCACTGGTATTTTGCTGTGATTACAAGTTGAGGTGAGGACAAGAATACAAGGGAACATTGAAAGCAATATTCATATTCTCTCCATCACTCCATCTCCCTATCCCCCCATCTTCCTCAATCGGTGCGGGTGCTGCCATATCTCCAGGTAAAAAGATGCGTGCACTGACTGCGACAAGGGCAAATAAGAATATCAACACTACAAGTAACGGGGCAATATACTGACGAAATATAGCCATTTTGAAATTGTCAGGGGACTTTCCTGAGAAATAACTGAATATTTGTTAAGATGTCAGGATTTATTTTAGCAATGAAGACCCAAACAAGGGGAGACACTCGCGCAGGCACAAAGAAACGGTGAGTTCTTTCTTTGCGTCCTCTATATCTTTCTTGCTTGCTCTTTCACCTGCGATCGCGCTCCAAGTCGGCGATCGCTCTTTCCCAGTACCAACTTTCTGGCATTCCAGGATAATCTTGCCTTGCTTGCTCGACCAAGCGTTCTGCTGCAGTTGTATCACCATCTAACATTGCGATCAGCCTGTTTTTGAGAGGATGATCGACTATACGTTGGGTTGTTAGTTCAGTTGTAGGCTGGGATTGATCTGCTGTAGACGATTGAGACTGCTGTCTCCGCAATTCCCAAAATAAAACGTAATAAAGTGTGGCAAAAATTAAAATCAAGCAGAATGTTCCGAGAAAAGTGAGGAGGTTAAGTCCGAGATATCCCAACACTAATTGGGAAAGAACGTAGCCCAGTAAAAGTCCTGTTAGTAAAAGAATAGTTGTAGCGATAACAATTATCAGTTTCTGCCCCATACATCATCTTCCTCTTCTTCGAGTCCTGGTCTGGGAATTGCTATTGTTTTAGGGTTCCAAGGGGCAAAGACAGGTAATAAGAGCAACCCTGGCACGGCAGCAAAGATGGTAATTAAGAAAAATACAGACCATCCCGTGCTTTTTGCAATTGATCCAGCTGGCGCAGCTAGAATATCCCGGCTGACAGCCATCAAACTGGAGAGCAGTGCATACTGGGTTGCAGAAAACCGCTGGTTGCAAAGACTCATCAAAAAAGCAACAAAGGCTGCTGTTCCTAGTCCACCACAAAAGTTTTCTACATTAATGGTGACTACTAGCAATTGGTAATTTTGGGTGAATAGGGGTTGGGCAAGTATAAAGTAAGCTAAGTTACTCAAGGCTTGC
>JANZYY010000083.1 GCA_026419705.1 Fischerella sp. | reverse complement strand
GTGCTGTGCGGACGGGCGAGGCAGCAGCTGAGGTGATTCAATCACTTCTTTGACTGACTAAAATTACGTCGTCGGCATAGAAAGACTGATAACGCCAAAAGTCAGCGGTTGCCCAAGACTTTGCGCATCATTGGTTAAGAAAAACGCAGCACTTCCTTGGATCGCAGTTGCAATTTGGATTGCGTCTGGAGTTCACAAGTTCTGTGTTGCTCTCAACTGGGCAGCAACTTTGGCAATTTCAACTTTAGAAATAATATATCTAAATGCAAATTGGAAATTGTTATGAGATAAGGATAAGTGGAAACTTAACTTTCTCTATTGACTTGCTTCGATTTATGGTCGAGACGAATAGCTTGCTCTAGAGCTGATTTTTCCTTAGCTCTACGAGCATAGGGTTGTAGTTTAGTTAAATTCCAGCCAGTAATTAAACTCATATCTTCTAAATTCATTCCCTTCATCAGCATTTCTACACACCATGTCTGCTGAGCTTGTTCAATCACTGGCTGTTGTCCTTCTGGTGTCAACAATCCTTCAGTCAATACCTGCCAGCGTTGCTGTATTTCTGCTTCAGATATTGGCATGCCATTATCGTTGAGAAATAATGCCGAATGTTCATCTTTGCGGCTTTTTAACCATTGAGTCAAGGGATTGCGGGTATAAGAACCATAGCGCTTACCCATAATCCACTGATTTACAGGGACTTGTCGAGGAGTACCTTGAGTTATTTGTAATAAGTGCTGATTGCTATTGTTGATTTGATGCGATCGCTCTAAATTCACAATTTCCGATTGAGATAAACCCGCTGCAAACAAGACGTATATTAAAGCGTAATCTCGCAGTCCTGATTTTTTAGCTCGTTGCAAAATCAAGTGGACTAAATTTGCTGGTAAATCTATCACCTTTTCTGTTGGCATAGACTCTACTAAACTTGTAGAATTTGTGGCTCCCTTTAAAAACAGTGCCACTAAATTTTCTAAAAATTCATCTCTATCAAGCCAAAGTTCGTGAAATTCACTGGTAAACTCAATCACAGCATACCCCACTAACATACTATTGAGTAAGCTTGCTAACTTCTCGGCTGGTAAACAGGTATGTAACTGTTCGCGCTCCATCACTGTTGCTAAATATTCAGCAACATAGTGATTGGCTTGGGTTAAACTTCGTCCTAGTGCCTGACGATTTTCTACAGGATAGTTTCCCGCCTCACCGACGACAGAACGTACCAGTTCCGGAACTTTTTCTAAAGCCTGCAAGCGTTCTTCACAATATTTTTTCAGAGCTTGGTTGATACTGGCTGTTTGACTGGCTTGAATTTTCAAAGATTCATCTAGTTCTTGAAACACGGGTGATTCGGAAATCACCGCCAACAGCAATCCGTGCTTATTGCCAAAATGCCGGAATAGCGTCACTTCATTCACTTTTGCTAATTCTGCAACTTGCTTTGTTGTAGTCTCGGTGACTCCCTGAGCCGCAAATAAGGACCTAGCTGCATTAATCAGCCGCTGTCGAGTTGAAATTATTTGATCGGACATAAATTTAAATTAAATAAATTAAATATGTAAGTGACACTTGCATTTCCAGATTATCATTGCTAAGCTAAGGGATGTAAGTAGCACTTGCATCACCTTGTTCCTACTTTAGCGGTCTTGGCTAGGTTTTACAGGGGTTGTAGTGGGTGCTATCTTTGCGGGAGTTCAATTAAGTACGCTTTGTACTTACTAAGAACCCTTCAAGTTTATTTACAGCATTTACGTCAAAGGAAAGATTGATGACGACACACTCAGCTATAGCTGAGGGTAAGCAGCCGCTTGCCCTTAGCTGGATTAACGTGGCATTTTTCGGTACGGTTCATGCCTTAGCAATGCTCGCTCCTTGGTGTTTTTCTTGGTCTGCTTTGGGAATAACCATCTTCCTGCATTGGTTGTTTGGCAGCATTGGTATTTGTTTAGGATATCACCGACTTTTGACTCATCGAAGTTTGCATGTACCGAAATGGCTGGAATATGCGATCGCCACTTTAGGTGCTCTTGCTATCCAAGGAGGGCCAATCTTTTGGGTAGCAACACATCGGCTACATCATGCTCATACTGAGGATGAAGACAAAGACCCTTATTCTTCCCGGCGTGGTTTTTGGTGGAGTCACATGCTGTGGATTTTTTACCCACGTCCAGAGTTTTTTAAAAAAGAAAATTACAAAAAATTTGCCCCTGATTTAGACCGTGACCCATTTTATAATTGGCTAGACCGCTACTTCTTGCTATTGCAAATTCCTGTTGCTGTCCTTTTATATGCTTTGGGAGGATGGTCTTTTGTTGTCTACGGTGTCTTTCTGAGGGCAGTATTGCTTTGGCATACTACTTGGCTGATTAACTCCGCAACTCACTTGCGCGGTTATCGTCATTTCCAGTTGCAGGACAACTCTCGTAATCTTTGGTGGGCAGCACTTCTAACTTATGGAGAAGGTTGGCACAACAATCACCACGCTCATCCAAATATAGCAAAAGCTGGATTATTTTGGTGGGAAGTGGATATGACTTGGTGGGCAATTAAAGTTTTGCAAACTCTGGGGTTAGCTAAGAAAGTAAATGTTGGTGGGTAGTAGATAGTGGATAGTGGATAGTGGATAGTGGATAGTGGATAGTGGTTAGTGGTTAGTGGTTAGTGGATAGTGGTTAGTGGTTAAAAACCAACTACTAACTACTAACTACCAACTACTAACTACCAACTACTAACTACCAACTACTAACTACTAACTACTAACTACTAACTACTAACTACCTTCCCAGCTTATTCGGAATACCTTCGCAACCACCAGGAATTGTACCCCTGGTTTTTTCGCCACCCCAGGCGCAGCAGTAATAGCGGTTAGCTTCAGACATGCGCTGAACGTCACTAAAATCTGCATTTTCGACCACAGCGCCAGTGTATTCACCCGTGTTGTAGTTGGGTGGATGGGTGCGGCTGCGAGGTGATGCATTTTCTGCTGAACCGTAGAACAGGCGAGTTGCATTCAAATCAGCACCACTGAGGTCAGCTTCATACAAAATGCAGCGGGAGAGGTTGGCTTTAACCAAATCACATTGGCTGAGATTGGTACGGACGAGATTCGCCTCACTCAGGTCAGTCCAGCGTAGATCCGTGCCAGAAAGGTCTACACCTGCCAGCATTACCCCTAAATCAATTACACGCACACCGTGAAGTCGATCTTCACAATAACCGCCAACACCATTGAGAATCGGTCTACCAAGACGATTATCGCGTTTTAAGGGTGTGAGTAACTTAGAGCGGGAGAGAAAGCGGAGTACTTTCGCTTTGCCAGTGCCATCTATACTACTGAGAATAGCAGCAGTCCGACCTTCTGCAAGCAGTCGTTCTTGAGGCCAATCTTCTAATAGCCCTTCTTCATCTAATACCAAGTCAGAAATTCCTTGAAAGTAAGAATCGATTGTCTGTTGCTGAGTGATGATGTTTTGCTGGACGGTGAGTAGGTTTTGTTGAATGGTCAATTCTTTAGAAATAACGTACTGTCGCCAAGCGATGTAAACAGCGATGATGGCAATGAGAATTTGTCCTAAAGCGCCAAACCATTCTGCCAGTGTCCCAGAAGCTTCCCAATTAATTTTGCGTCCTACAGCAATCAGGATTTTACCCTCACCGCTGTAACTTAATATACCAAATATTGCCACTATTATTCCCAACAAGGCAACTAGCAAAGCTTGTTCTTGACCTGAAAACCATTCCTTCGAGAGTTCTCGCACCCAAGGCCAAAGTATGGCTAAGGATAGTAACAAAGTCACCAAGGTTCCCACAACGCCAACAATCCAGTTATTGATGGCAAGCCCGATGATTGTTGTGGCGATCGCCGCTAGGGTCAACAACAATGCCCTTGGTTTGACACTGACACTTTTCCCAGACCATTGCTTGACCGGAAAACGTCCCGTTTGTAAGGCGGCTGTATTTTGCGGAGATTGCAGTGAGGCAATAGCAGCTAAAGCTTGTTGCTTAACTAGTTCTTCAGGAGTTAAACCATTCAAACCATTCTCAGATATGTCATCAAAGTCATCTGGTTGCAGGTTTTGATCCGGAATTGGTTCTGGGTTAGGGACTGGGGATGAATTGGAATCAATCGACATGATTATATTTTGGCACCCGCATTCTCAGTTCAACAGCTGTTTTATAGTAGCTATTGCAGGTTATAGACTAGCAATATTTGCTTTGGATTTTTTGATAGAAAATTCATCTTTAAGTACGTATATTTGCTGAATTATAAGTTATAGTAATAGCATAATAAAGTCTTTTCAAGTCCTTTTAGATATAGAATCAAGTAAAAGTTCATCTATCAAGGGCGTGTTAGTTTGTTCGGACAGTTCCCTGAGAGTACCCCCCTGTGCGTCTCCAAATCGGAAAACCTGCCAAGGCGAAAGTAGCCTCTTTAAATAGCTACTCAGAAAAAATCGGCAAATTACCGCATATTCACGTATAATCACCCGCCTTTTTAGTAAAAACTGCAAAAATAGCCTTAGATTTCCGAAATTTCACATCACCACTTGGAAGTATTAGTTACTGCCAAACTATTTAGACTAGATAGGAAAACTCACAAGCAAGTAAATAAAGAGGAAAATATGAAGCGATATCTGGGATTTGCTAAGCAATTTTTGTTAGTGTTTACTCCAGTGGTAGCTACTTCTGCTTTAGCATCCCTACCAAGTCAGGCCGCCAGTCTGGCTTTTTCTCAAGAAAATTTAAAATTTACCAACTTCAGTGAGAATTTTTCGCTAATTGAGAGACAAAATCAGGCTAATATACTTGCTTCTCCTTTTAGTGACGATGCTGTTGTAGTAGCTGAAAATATTAGGGTACAAACAAATTTCATACCTAATCCACCAGAAGCATCTACTAGTGTGGATTTAAGTTTTGTTAGAGGCATTGGCTCAAGTTACTTAGGAACAGCAGACACCCTCGGAAAAATAGTCAGTAATTTCGATGTAGATGCTGGTAAATTATTCTCTTTTGAGTTTACAGCCTCATTAAATTTGGGAACACTAATTGAAGATGGGCTACCGACAGAAAATGCTAACGCATTTGGAGATATATCCTTTTTTTTATTTGATACTAGTGATGTTCCTGAAGCCAATCTTCCAGATTTCTTAGCCTCTTTATTATTTGGCAATAACAACATTAATAGAAAACCTTTAGAGTACTTTTCACTCACTGGCAATGTCAATACTTTTGGAAATAATGATTTTTTAAAATACACGAAAAGCCAAAATATAATCTTCAATCAGGAATTTCAGAAATCTGAATTTGGTAGTAATGAAGAAACAGCAACAGCTTCTATAGGTGGTTATTTAAAACGTTCATTTGACAATAAAACAAATCTAACACTAGTAGCAACCAGGCAAAGTAAAATTAAAGTAGCAGTACCTGAACCATCAACCTACCTAGGCTCACTCTTATTTAGTGTACTAATCGCCATTTACATCAAAGCTAAACGTAAAGCAAAACGCTCAAAATTTGTTTCATTAGCAAAAGACTAAATAGATACAAGATTGCATAAATTCGCCCGCGAAATTCTTGACCAAGACTCTGCGCCCCTTTGCATTTCAAATCGCTACTCTTTGGCGCAAAGCTGTACTCAGAAAGGGGAAATCATCCCAAATGAAAACTTACGACTGGATCGCGATTGGTGCTGGCTTTACTGGTGCTGCGCTCGCTTACGAATTAGCGAAAACTGGCTTTTCAGTACTTTTGTTAGAGCAAAATGCAACTCCACGCAATGCCACTCGCTATAGTTATGGTGGTTTAGCTTTTTGGTCTGGTACCACTCCCTTAACTCGTCAATTGTGCGATGAGGGAATAGGGCGTTATCAAATTTTGTCACAAGAGTTAGACGCTGATATCGAGTTTCGCGAGTTAGATTTACTGCTGACTATTGCAACTGATATCGATCCAGAAGTTGCGGCTGCTTCCTATGCTCATTTTGCCATTCCTCCCAAATTACTTAGTATTAAAGAAGCCTGCGAGATGGAACCTTTATTAAATAAAAAGGCGATCGCTGGTGCATTAACTGTCAAACATGGTCATATCAACCCAGAAAAAACGGCACAAGCTTACATACAAGCTTTTCTGCGGGCTGGTGGTAAAATAGGAGTTACGCAAGCGTTAGAACTAAAAAAGCATCCCTCCTCGCAAACAGGTGGAGCAGGGTTCACAAAAGTTATAACAGCTACAGCGACTTACAATGCTGCTAATGTTGTCGTCTGTGCTGGCGGACTCAGCCGAAGCTTATTAAAAGCATCTGGTATAACTGTACCCTTGTACTTCACCCATGCAGAGATGATAGAAACTCCGCCCGTGGAGGTGCAATTACGTACCCTGGTAATGCCAGCTAATCTTAAACGCCTTCAATTAGAAACAAAGTCTAGCAATGTGGACGAATTATGGAATGAACCAGGGAAGGAACTTGCAGCACCAATTTTAGATGCGGGTGCAATTCAGTTTCAAGATAGTAGTTTGCGCTTGGGTCAAATTAGTCGTGTTCTCACCGATCCCAACGCTAAGGTGGACTCACGGGCAAGTGAAGCTTGGTTGAGGCAAAGTATAGGGGAAGTTTTGCCAGCTTTGGCTAACTTACCGGGGAATTGGCATCATTGCTTAGTAGCATTTAGTCGCGATCGCCTTCCCTTAATTGGTACTATTCCTGAATCGGAAGGGGTCTGCATATTTTCTGGATTTAGCAATCCTTTGGCGATCGTACCACCTTTAGCACAGCGCTTTGCTGATTGGGCAACTGGAAAGGAAGATGAAATTATCAATCAGTTGTCTCCGACCCGCTTTCAATCTTTAAACTAGTCATTTCTAAACGCATGAAAACTATTTTTTCTTGGTGTCTTTGTGTCTTAGTGACTTGGTGATTAAATTTCAAACAGTTTGATACTCAGCATTCTATTTTGACATCACTGGTATCTGTAGCTAAAATTTCAGTAGCTTCTTTTAAAAGTTTTTGTTGTTCCTTTTGAATTTCTGCAAGTCTATTTGAAATTACAGCTAATCTTTGTTGTTTATCTCGATCGAGCTGTTGAGCATTAGCTTTAGATCCCGTTAGCTGTTTAAGCGCCAAGCTGCCTATTTTAGGCAATGATTTTAAGCCAATTCGAGTAACAGCGAAAAATAATTTAAAGGGGACTTGTAATATTGACCAACTAGCTGTTTCAATCAATCTCACAATTGCTTTGATAATACTCCCAATTATAGCCAGGGAAAATAGCAGAATTATCAAAGAAATAATGGGGTGATTAACTGCCCATCCAAAGATTTGTAAAAGTCGGAAAATATTAGGATTTTGCTCAAACCAAGCACTCATTGAAGAATTTATTGCTGTTTGAATTGCTATTGATTTTGTATTATACCAAAGCTTGCAAGTGAAATTCGAAGCTTTTCATATGTTAAATTACTTTCAGACAACAACAGACGGCGAAGAATTAAATTATTAATATGTTCATTAACATAAATAAACTATACTGACACATTAGCTACAATCATGAAATAAATGTGTTATATTTTACTGTAAATACACTGGTATCCATGCCAGCAACAGTCTGCCAAAGTTACTTGCATATTGGTAAAAAATAGAATTTACACTAATTAATTCAATATTTTAAAAGTAGAAGCTGTTTATTGACACTCCAAATGCATGAAAAACAGTTATTGATAAAGTCAAATCTAAAAAATATAAAAAAGAGTTTGACAACATGGGAGTAAGGATCATGACACCAAAGGAATTCCAGCAACTGATAGAAAAACAGCAAAAATGTCCCGAATTGCTACCGAAAGCACTACAAGCTTTATGGTATGACTACAAAGGTAATTGGGACAAAGCGCATGAAATCGTCCAAAATGCTAGCGATCCTGACAGTGCCTGGGTTCATGCCTACCTGCACAGAAAAGAAGGAGATTTAAGTAATGCCTGCTACTGGTACAGGCGCAGTGGCAAGCCAGAATTTCATGCTGGGCTTGACCAAGAATGGGAGCAAATTGCCGCTGATTTGCTGGTAGAGGTAAAAGAATCATGGATGTCGATGAACTAAAGCGGCGCTATGCTGCTGGAGAAAGAGATTTTACTGGTGTTAATTTAGCCGGAGCCAAGTTAATTGGAGCGAATTTAGTTGGCATCAATTTGTATGCTGCAGACTTGAGTGGCGCGAACTTGGCTAAAGCTAAATTATGGGGATCTAATTTGGGTGGAGCAAACCTAGCTAAAGCAAATTTAACCAGAGCCAACCTCAGCGGCGCAAAATTAATGGAAGCTAATCTTCGCGGAGCCAAACTACGCTATACCAAGCTGTTTGGGGCGAACTTAACAGGAGCTTGCTACGATGACAGTACTAAATTTTCTTATGGTTTTGACCCGCTGAGTAGAAATATGCGAAAGATATAAAGTCAAGTTTTTCTAGTTGAAAATCGAGAGTATTTTTTATGAATGATAGAGACACAACTTAGTAACTAAAAAGAAACAATATTTACAGATTTTTTGAGTCGGGGCAGTGATGGAAGAACTTACATGATTAGAAAATAATCTCATGAAACCGCTGAACCTATTTGAATACGAAAAGCAAGCGAAGAAGTGCCTGTCTCAGATGGCTTGGGATTATTATGCTAGTGGTGCTGGGGATGAAATCACTTTGCGAGACAACTGCGCAGCTTTTACCAGAATTAAACTCCGTCCCCGCGTGTTAGTCGATGTAAGCGATCGCCAGCTCACAACCAAGATTTTAGATCGTCCCCTGCAAATGCCCTTGTTAATTGCACCGATGGCATTTCAATGTCTCGCCCATCCAGAGGGGGAACTAGCGACAGCAAAAGCAGCATCTGCTGCTGGTGCAGGTATGGTGTTGAGTACAATGTCCACTCATAGTCTAGAAGAGGTAGCACGCGCCTATTATTCACCAACCCCAACTGCACCCCTGTGGTTTCAATTATATATACATCGCGATCGCGGTCTTACCCGTGCTTTAGTAGAACGTGCTTATGCTTCAGGTTATCAAGCGCTGTGTGTAACTGTTGATGCACCTGTTCTGGGTAGGCGGGAACGCGATACGCGCAACCAGTTTACCCTACCAGCGGGTTTACAACTTGCCAACATCACCACCCGGTCGGGGCTAAATATTCCTTCCCAACAAGGAGAATCTGGGTTGTTTACTTATTTTGCTCAGCAGCTAGACCCAGCAGTCACTTGGCGCGATTTGGAATGGTTGCAATCGATATGTCCCTTACCATTGGTAATTAAAGGAATTTTACGGGGCGATGATGCCGCACGTGCCGTTGAGTTTGGTGTAAAAGCAATTATTGTTTCTAATCACGGTGGTCGTCAATTAGATGGAGCGATCGCTTCTGTTGATGCTTTAGCCGAAGTCGTAGCAGCAGTAGATAGACGTGCTGAAGTCATTGTAGATGGGGGTATTCGTAGAGGTACTGATATTCTCAAAGCTTTGGCACTGGGAGCTAAAGCCGTACTTGTAGGGCGTCCTGCGTTGTGGGGATTAGCTGTAGGTGGAGAAGCAGGTGTGGCTCATGTCATTAAAATTTTACGCGATGAACTTGATTGGGCAATGGCATTAAGTGGTTGTGCCAAGTTGGAAGACATTGATTCTAGTTTGATAGTAGTTAGTAGATAGTAGTTGACTACTAACCACCAACCACCAACCACTATATTCTAGGAGCGGAAACCGGACTCTCCTGCCTAACTGGAACTACCTCAAATTCAAAAGCAGCGATGCGGCGATCGTCAATGTAGACTTCTATCGTATGCTTGCCGATTGGATCGCCAGCAGCGATTGTCCAAGAGTTGGTAATCACACCATCTTTTGTTAAGTCTGTGCGTTTTGTCTCTGCTGCTGTGCCGTCCGTTGATAATGAAAAATTATCAGTATTAGTTGTACCCCAAGTTTCTGGGCGTTTTGGTAATTGAAAGATCTCTCGCCAAGTCACTTCACCCTGGTAGTCCTTCAGTTGAACGCGCCAACCGTACATAGTTCCTTCCTGAAGCGGCACTTTCTTTGTTGGAATTAAAGTAACTTTTCCATCTTTATCAGCCCTAAGAACTCCGAACTCAACTTTATCAACAACAATCGCTTGGGTTTTTGTATGATTCTGCGCCAGTGTATAAAAAAATTTGGCAGGTTCACCAGCTAATACCGGAGATGTCAGCCAAGAAAAAATCAGTGCAATGCTGGAAACCCAAATTCTTGGTTGCATAATTTTTTCTGATATGGAGTGATATTTATTGATAGATGAAGTAATCTATTTTTTTCAGATATACTACTAACAGTTTTGCTGTATAAACAAATTTTCTAATTAAAATTTATTTTTGACAACCACAAAAATCGAGTGGAAAAACGTGCCCTAACAGACACAATTCCACTCATCATTTTTGTGACTGCACTCACCTAGATTCGACGCTTTCAGCTTAATTTGATTCCACAGGTAAATTAACGCGATTCTGTTCCTTGATTTGGGCTACCTGCGACAGTATCTTCACCAGTTGCTTCAGGTGTAGCAGAACTCTTGGCGTCACTTTGAGCAGCAGTGCCAGTTTTACGGATATCTTCTTCGATAGGGGTTTGATAGCCACCAGAAGCAGCACCAGACTCAGAAGGTGTAGTTTCTTTTTTGTTTTCTTTTTCAGACATGAGTTTAGTCCTTTTTATTCTGTTCTGGCAACAGTTTAGAAGGAGTAAGGGTATAAGTTCATCTTTCTAAAATCTGGTCATAGCAGATTCATCCACATGCCTGAAGGATGATTTCGCACTTACCCATTTGCATAGATTGGATAGAGGGGGAGACGGAGAGATTGGCAAAGGCAAGAATTATGAACGATGAATGCGATTTAGTCTAAAAATTTCATAATTCATAATTCATAATTTTTTAATTTCCTGTGAGCTTAACTAAGCCAACACCACCAAAATACAGTCCTAGCACAGCTGCTGCTAAGAAAGTTTGAGTCAAGGGATCGGTAGATGGTGTAAGCACAGCCCCCAAAATCACTGCTCCTAAAACCACATAGCGCCAGCCAGAAAGCATTGTTTGTGATGAGACAATTTTCAAAGCGCCAAGTAAAATTTGGATGATTGGTATTTGAAATGCTAAGCCTGTACTAAACAAGAGCAACAAGACAAATTCAAAATATTTGTCAATTGACCACAACTGTTCTACAACATCCGTGCCGTAGCTAATGAAGAATCTTAAAGCAGCTGGAATCAGCAAGAAGTAGGCAAACAATAATCCCGCCACAAACAGCACACTCGACCCCAGAACTACAGGTCCTAACAAACGCCGTTCTCGGCGAGTCAGTCCTGGGAGAACAAACTGAATAATTTGGTAGAGAATGAAGGGACTAGAAACGAGCAAGCCGCTGTAGCCTGCTACTTTTAAAGAGACAAAGAAGTACTCTCCGGGTGCGAGCTGGAGAAATTTTACTCCTTGAGCTGGCATTTCCAACCACTGGACAATTGGCTTGACGGCAATAAAACAGCCGATAACGCCTACCACTACGGCAATTAGTGCGTAAAAAATCCGTTGCCGTAATTCTTCTAGATGCTCAAAAATGGTCATTTCCACCTCTCCCGGCAATTCATCGAGAGGATCGATTTCTGATTTGTCGTATTTTTCCAGGTCAACGGCGGGAGTAGTTGTGGCAGTAGTTGCAGTGTCAGTGTTTTGTGAAGGCGTCATGAGTCAGCAGGCGAGCATCATTTGTTAACTATTTTATCTAGGGCAGTAACGACCAAGATATTTTTTGCCGTCATTACATGGAAACATGAGACGGTTTTGTTTGTGGGTCATAAAACTTAGAGGGGGTAGAAAGAACCACTAATTCACCAAGACACCAAGAGTTGAATTTCCAGAATTGAATTTTTCAGTGTCGCACAAACAGCGGCGTGATTTTATTTTCTCTTTGAATTGAAAAACTCAACTCTTGGCGTTCTTGGCGTCTTGGTGGTTCCTTCTCCATTCCTACTTTTATGCAACGCCGATAAGTATATTTGCGCTCGCACAGACTTAGCCTCGGAGTATCAACAGCAAGAGGAATAGAAGCTACTGAAAATGGCTGGTCAAGAGACCGAATAGCTTGAGAAAACAGCGATCGTTCTTACTATGGCTTGTACTTTTGTACTAGTCGTGCTCTTTTTCCTTGCCAACTACCTGAAACTCGTTTGGAGTCAGCGACACCACGATATTTTCTTTGTTCACTTGAATAAGCCAGCGATCGCTTGGTTGACCATCTACAAATGGCTCTCGACTCAGGACAATTCCGAATTTTCCGGCAACATAAGCTGGACTTAGAATCAAAACTTTGTCTCCTACTTGAACATTCTCTGGGGTGTACAAAAGCTCTGTTTAATTTGATGTTTCTTAAAAATGGAATTATACAAGTGAAATCCAATGTTAATCATAATCTAAACTTAACCTATTATTAATCCATGCTTTACATTTGTTTGCTAAGGATTCAACATAACTATCATTAAAGGATTAATCTCTCGACAAAGTAATTAAATCACCGTTGCCAAATTGCGATCGCTTTGAGTAAGTGCCCGTTTCATTTGCGATCTCCAACTCTTTCTGGGGCTGTGCGTCCCAACTGTTGTTCGTAAGTTTCACCTTTTCGCAACAGATTGCGAAAATTTGTAGTATTAGTAGTTAGTGCTTCATCATTTACCACTAACCACTATCCACTAACTACTAACAGTCACCACGAGAAATATGTTTTTCCCATGCACAGTTTCATTCCCCCAGAACGCTTTTTCCCTTACCTCAGTTGGACTGACAT
>JANZYY010000833.1 GCA_026419705.1 Fischerella sp. | reverse complement strand
CTGGCAAGAGTGTGCTTGACGCGCCCGATGGAGACAAGCTCGATCGCGATGCGGTGATTGATATTGCATGTGATATCTGGATTCCAGCCGCCAGACCGGATGTGCTGCATGCTCAAAACGCAACTCGCTTAAACACCAAGTTAGTTGTCCAAGGGGCGAATATTCCCTTTACGCCAGAAGCCGAGCAGATCTGTCACGACCGAAATATTCTAGTTCTGCCCGACTTCATTGCCAATGCAGGTGGCGTCATCTGTGCAGCCGTAGAACATCGCGGTAGCACTCAGGCGATCGCTATGAAAACTATCGAAGAAACTATTCGCCACAATACCACACTGATTCTAGAGAATGTCGCTAGAACAGGAAAACTGCCACGCCAAGTTGCGGTTGAACTGGCTCAACAGCGAGTACGCACAGTGATGCAAAAGCCAAACAAGCAGACCCTACCTGGTTTATCTCTAAAGGCGTGACCGAAAATCGAACGGCGCGCAGTAGCCAATGCGATCGCACTCTTATTTCATCTGTTGCCAGACTTCAGCTTGGGGAATCACCCGCAATGAAGATATGTTCACGCAAGGTGAGGATAAGAAACTTGGCAACGGCATCCAGCTTTTTCTTAAACTCCTTAGTAAATAATACAATTGCGATAAAATAAACAACTTACTAAGCGATTATACTGAGGTTTTTACTTCAGGAAAATTTTGCCGTAAATTTTTAAATTTTGTGTTTAAACTTTATGAATACCGGGGTAGCGAAGGTCAGGATTTGGCAAAGTTACGGTAATGCTCCTGGCGGAAAAAATGTTTGTAGTTAAATTAAAAACATACCAGAGTAGCTGTTCCACCTCAACTAGCCTAATTGCGCGATGAATTGCTTTTCTAGTCCAAAGATATCGAGTATTCACGCAGATATTTTAAAGCAAACTCAGCTTGGTAAGCTTTGTGGTTCTTCAAGGTTATTTCGCGATCGCTACGAAATTCTCAAAATATTGGGTAGAGGTGGTTTTGGCATCACGTTTTTAGCCAAATATGCAGTCTTACCTGGGAAGCCTTTGTGCGTGATTAAATTGCTTTGTCCGAAAGTGACTAGTTCCAAAAGTCGGGAACGCGCTTGCAAGCACTTTCAAAAAGAAGCAAAAACCTTGGCTCAGCTTGGAAGTCATTCTCAAATTCCCATGCTTTTGGACTACTTTGAAATCAATGGAGAATTTTACTTAGTCCAAGAGTACGTGCGAGGCTCTAATTTGGCATGGGAAGTGAAGCGCAACGGCCCTAAAAATGAAGTTGAGGTGAAGCAGTTTTTGCAAGAAATTCTATCTGTGTTGCAGTACGTCCACAAACATCATGTCATTCATCGAGATATTAAGCCTCATAACTTGCTGCGTTCTGAGTGCGTTCTGAGGATGATAGAAGGTTGGTATTGATTGATTTTGGGGCAGTTAAAGAAGAATTGCTTGACGTTGCAGAAAGTGCAATGCATGAAACAGCCAATACCCATTTTGTTGGAACAATGGGATTTGCACCTCCAGAACAGCTTTCTCTGCGTCCTGTTTATGCGAGTGATATTTATGCTGTGGGTGTGACTTGTCTTTATCTGTTAACGGGGAAATCACCTTTGGAATTTGACCAGGATCCAAACACGGGTGAGTACAGTTGGCAAACACATGTGATACCGTTTCTCCAAAAAATGACTACAAATGTTTTTGGTTGGTAGTGAGTACTTAAG
>JANZYY010000832.1 GCA_026419705.1 Fischerella sp. | reverse complement strand
GCACTTATCCAATTGTTGCCATTTTTCGTACGGGAGATGACAGTGATATCTGACTGTATCTGTCCTGCTAAAGCATCAAGGGTAGAGGCGTAAGGTGGGATTACTTGGCTTGGTTGTACTAGTTGTAACTGGTAACTCGAATCTAGATAGAGAGTTTCTTTTGTAAGTTGGTTGTAAAATTTGATATTGCCTTTGCTTTCGTATTCGATGTGGAAGTATTGTGGGTATTCTTGAGTGAGGCGGTTAATAATTAATTGAGCGATCGCACTAGCTACAGCATGAGAATAATTACTAGTTTGATAGTACTTGCTCAATCTTTCGGCACGCCCAGCAAGCTTCACCTCACGATAATGAGCAAAGTTTTCATCTATTTGAAATACTTGTTTGTCAACTTGACCATTACCGAGGTCCTTAGCTAAAGGAATTAAACCAGGTTTGACCTCATAGCGTCCATTGCTCAGTGGAAAGTAATAAACTGCACTCTCAGATGCTTCGACGGTCTTAGCTTCTTGTAATAATTGAAGCATAGTACGTGAAAATAATCGTTTTGGGTATTGTTTGAATTAGTCTACCCTACGCTCAGCCTATGAGCGCATCTAAGCGATCTAAGTGTTTTTATAATCGTTGGTATCGTTAGTGCGATCGCCTTTACTAAAAAATCCTAAAATTTCTATGAGGAATATAACTTTTTTATCCGAGCAACCTCATCTCAAACTGTTTCCAGCCTATACGACCAAAAATGATTAGGAATGCGTTTTTCATAGCTGAACGAAGTAACCTGGTACAATATCTAGACTATTGAAACAAAAATACATGTTCTGAGGTTAAATCATTGATTAATTATGAATAAGGCGATCGCATCCCCTATTAATTTACAGCCAAGTAAGAAAATGACAATCCTACTCAACAGCGATCGCGCTTAAATGTACTCATATGGTATTGAAAAATACCTTTCCCTTACGAATGAAACAGCCCCCCTGCGTTGTAAGGGGGTTGGGGAAATCTGCATATGTTTCACAGTGAAAGGGAAGTGGTATTAGCACTCAAACCAGATGCATCAGAATTTTCCAACAGAGTAAAATTCTCGAATCCGCAGATTTTTGCTTTTCCATCCACATCGAAGCGAACATTAGTATCAATCCCCACTGGCTGTAATTTCAGGAGATCGGAAAATTTTTCTGAGTTGCGATCGCTGGGTGGAGTCAGCATACCGCGTGAGTAGATCGCATCTTGGCTTGGTTCAAGCTCAGATTCTATCCCATCAATCAGCTTGTCTTTTCCTAAACCACTGTTGATACTATTATTATCTATCATACCAGTGATAATATCTATGCGGGCGTCACCGTAGAAACGATCGGCACTATTTTCTCTACCACCATTCAGGGTATAGTTACCATCGTTATCCCTGACAAAGCTGACACCTTTAACTTCACTTCCAGTGAACTCAAATGCACCAATATCCGGTTGTGCATCGCGACTAATGCCACGTTGGTCAGTAGTTATACCTGCGTTACTAGTACCAGCATTAATCGCCGGACTTCCTGATGGAAGTGGATGTACTAAAACTCCATCGATATTTTGCAAAGAATCTAATTTTGGATCGGCAATGGTGATATTTGCAGTGGCATTGTAGTCATTCCCCAAGGTCGTGCCTTTGGCAGGATATTGGATATTGCCACCATCGTCTGTTAATTCGCGATTCGTTTGTTGTTGAATCCCCCAAGCG
>JANZYY010000831.1 GCA_026419705.1 Fischerella sp. | reverse complement strand
AGGTGGTGGTGAGCCATATCGGTCAGCCACAGCGATTCAGTTTGAGGATGGAAACCACCTAAGAAAGTTAGAATCGCAGTACCAGCACCTTGGGAAGTGCCGAACACATGGTTTGCGGTGTCTGGGTTCTGTGCGTAAACACCCCAGTTACCTGTAAAGAAAGGTTGCAAGCCTGCTGGGTGGGGAAGAGTGCTGAGGAAGTTATCCCAGCCTACGTGCTGTCCGCGAGATTCGGGGATAGCGACGTGAACCAAGTGACCAGTCCAAGCCAGTGAACTTACACCGAACAAACCTGCTAGGTGGTGGTTGAGACGAGACTCAGCCATCTTGAACCAAGCCAGGCTGGGACGGAATTTGGGTTGTAAGTGCAACCAACCTGCAAACAGGAACAAGGATGCTAACAGTAGCAAGAAGATGGAACCCATGTAGAGGTCACCATTTGTCCGCATACCGATGGTGTACCACCAGTGGTAGACACCAGAGTATGCAATATTTACCGGATAGTTAGCTCCGCCTTGAGTGAAAGCTTCTATTGCAGGTTTACCGAAGTGGGGGTCCCAAATCGCATGGGCGATGGGACGGATATGAAGGGGATCTTTAATCCACTGCTCAAAGTTACCTTGCCAGGCTACGTGGAACAGGAGGCTGGAAGCCCACAGGAAAATGATTGCCAGGTGACCGAAGTGAGTAGCGAAAATCTTTTGGTAGAGATTTTCTTCGGTCATGCCATCATGGCTTTCAAAATCATTTCCCATAGCCATCGCATACCAGATTCGACGTGTCGTCGGATCTTGTGCGAGATCCTGGCTAAATTTTGGAAATTTTGTTGCCATAGGTTTGATAAATCCTCTGACTCTTAGCCATCAGGTATCAGCGTTGTTAGTTGTTAGTTGTTAGTTGTTAGTTGTTAGTTGCTTGTTGTTTGTTGTCTGAACAACGATCAACCACCAACAAATACTACTAACCACTAACTACTAACCACTAACTGTTCAAGCCGATTACTAGCCTATTGAAAGGATGTGTGCGTGGAAGAATGCCCAGGTTGTGGCAATTCCTCCCAAGAGGTAGTGAGCTACCCCTACAGCCCGACCTTGAATGATGCTCAGAGCACGAGGCTGAATGGACGGTGCCACTTTCAATTTATTATGTGCCCAGACGATGGACTCAATCAATTCTTGCCAGTAGCCGCGACCACTGAACAGGAACATCAAGCTAAATGCCCAGATGAAGTGTGCGCCCAAGAACATCAATCCATAGGCTGACAGCGCACTGCCATAGGAGTTGATGACTTGTACTGCTTGTGCCCATAAAAAGTCACGCAACCAACCATTGATGGTGATGGCACCTTGGGCAAAGTTACCACCTGTAATGTGAGTTACATTACCAGCTGCGTCTACTGTTCCCCAAACGTCAGATTGCATCTTCCAGCTGAAGTGGAAAATTGCAATCGAGATGGTGTTGTACATCCAGAACAGTCCGAGGAAGACATGATCCCAACCAGATACCTGACAGGTACCACCACGACCGGGACCATCACAAGGGAAGCGGAAGCCTAGGTTTGCTTTGTCTGGAATCAGACGGGAGTTGCGAGCAAACAGGAATCCTTTTAAAAGAATCAGAGTTGTGACATGAATTTGGAATGCGTGAATATGGTGGATCATAAAGTCCGCCGTACCCAACGCAATTGGCATCATTGCCACTTTGCCGCCTACAGCGAGGATACCGCCGCCGAAGGCATAGCTAACAGG
>JANZYY010000830.1 GCA_026419705.1 Fischerella sp. | reverse complement strand
TCGCTGCCCTGTCGAATGAAACTCAAGCACTGATTACTCTGGGTGAGCAGTTGTTGCGAATTGTCCAATGTCCAATTGACTCAACCCATCGCTGGTGCAATCTCCGCCTTGTACACGAATTAAACACTCGTAATCGTCGAGTGCTGAGTCATCCTCCCTATGCAACCGCGCCGCGGACGCAGTTTCATCAGTGGGAACCGGAGGCTAGAATTCGAGCCGGAGATAGCGTCACCTACATTGAAGTCACCTGGGATTTAGATGATCTTGTTCAGCCAACTGCCACACCTGCTTCTGGTAAGTCTAAAAGAACAATTAGACAGTTCTGGCAATATCTGCGTCAGCAACTATCAGGTTTCGATCTGCGCCAAATTCCGTCTCAGTACCGACAATTTATCGCCCAGCAGCAAACTAAGCGAGTTGCCATCCTGGTTGGCATTACAGTGTTACTGCTGATCTTATTTGGTACAACTATTCTCAAAGCAGCCCATCCAGAACAGAGTTGGCTTCAGGCGTTATACGTAACTGGTGTAATGCTGCTTGGCTCCTACGATACTGTGTTTGGTGCCCTCAACCTCTCTGATTCTACACCCCTGTGGATGCGGTTCCTCAATTTGAGCTACATGCTGGCAGGCACTGCCTCGATCGCCGTATTGTACGCCCTGTTAACCGAAAGCCTGCTAGCAGCAAAATTCGAGTTACCCAACAAACGTCCCCCCGTTCCCCAGCAAGACCACGTAGTTTTGATTGGGTTAAATCGGGTCGGTCGGCAAGTCGCCACATATTTACAAAAGCTCAAGCAACCCTTGGTGGGAGTGAGCAACACTGCTTTGGAACCGAGTGTCTTGCCAGAGATGCCGCTGATTGTGGGTGACTTTCGAGATGCCCTGCTAGAGGTGAATCTGGCCACTGCTAGAAGTGTGATGGTGGCAACTGACAATGAAATGGCGAGTTTAGAAATTGGCTTGCTGGCTCACGCCACTAATCCTGATGCTACGCTTGCGATCCAGACATTTGAGCCGGACTTTAGCAATAATCTTGCTCGCCTCTTGCCCTATGCCAAAGTGTTGTGCAGTTATTCGCTAGCGGCAGAAGCATTTGCTGCGGCGGTATTTGGAGATCATATCCTCGACCTGCTGCGACTTAATGACCAAACGGTGCTAGTGGCAGAATACTACGTGCAACCAGAGGATAGTCTGCAAGGTTTACTGTTGGCTGAAGTCGCTCACGGTTATGGGGTAGTGCCGATTCTCTACCAAGATTACACCCAAACAGCTGCCCTGCTGCTGCCCTCGGATGACACCAAATTAAAAGCGGGCGATCGCTTAATTGTTTTAGCAACTGTAGACAGTTTACATCAGATTGACCGAGGGGAAAAACTGCCTCGACAGTGGCAGGTACACGTTAAAGGCGCTGCAACCAAAAGTGCTGTGTTTGAAGGCGCAAGAACTATCACCCGGATCGCAGGCTGTAGCATCAGTACAGCAACCGAAGTCATGAACCATTTACCTGCTGTCGTGCCCATTCCCCTCTATAAGCATCAGGCACTGCGACTCGTGCGAGAACTTAGCAAAATTCAAACTCAAGCTCATCTGATGCCGTTTTCCTCTACTTCCTGTGAGTAATACTGTTTCTCGAAAAGATAACTACAAATTTTCTTGGCTTGTAGTAAGCACAAAGCGTGCTTACTACGAACCATGTGTAGTTCTAGTTTTGAGAATTGGTATTATATCCTGGAGGCTTTATCTGTTGCCGGAT
>JANZYY010000829.1 GCA_026419705.1 Fischerella sp. | reverse complement strand
ATATAGAGCGATCGCACGGTGAATTGACCGTTACCTGGGTTCCACTGCACAGCAGCTCCTGCACCGCCATTGCGATCGATTTGGTTTTGGACAATCAGGGGATTATTCAAGAAAAAGCTAGAACTAAAATCAACTGCCTCGTTATTGGCATACTTGTTACGGTCAATAAAATCTCGCGGTGACATTTTTGCACCCACCGTGACTGCCAAATCTTGGGAAGGACGAAAGGTGTAGTGTAGGCGTCTCAGCTTGACATCAGATTCTACTTCTGCATAATCAAGTCCACCGCCATTGGCAATGACACCGCTAGTCCCCAGCAGGTTTTCCTCTTCTTTTTGCGCCAAACCAATGGCATCACCACCATTGTTACCAGCTTCTAGCTGAGTTACCAGTAAATCTTTTTGATGGAAGCTAGTAGAAAAAGTTAATCGCGAACGGGAAACTAAAGTCTTATTTGCATCAGTACCATCGCTGAGGGCGATAATTGCTTCGCCATGCAGTTTCGTAGTCGTAGAAAATTGATGTGCCTGTAGTTCGCTGCTGCGTGCTTCTAAGCCATCAACACGCTGCTGTAGGTCATCCAAAGCCGAACGAAATTCTTTTTGCAAACGCCGCAAGACAATCATGTCTTCTTGGATATAGCGATCGCTCAAAGCATCAGCAATCAAACTCTCTACTTGATCTAGGGTAGCAGCAAGGGCTGCGGCGAACTCGTAACGGCTGATGGGACGATTACCACGAAAGGTGCTATCTGCATAGCCAGAGATGACACCATATTTTTCCATGAGCGATCGCAATGCCTGATAAGCCCAGTCTGTGGGCATGACATCAGATAACTGTGAAACTGAAGTTTGCTGTGTTAATAAATTAGAATCGATGTCAAGATTGCTCACCTCATCGCTCTCATTTATCGCTAATGACCCAGAGTTTGCAGTCGGTGAGAATTCGGTTTGCCAAGAAGTAGTATCGGTTTCTGGAGGCGATACTTCTACCTGAGTGGTTGTATCAACCTCAGAGATAGCTGCTTGTAAACTTGAGTCAGAACTGTTAGTCTCTGGCAACTGTTGGGACAGCAAAGAATTTGCTCTTGCAGGCAAGCACATTTGGCTGAAAACGCCCCAACCGACTAAACTCCCCGCTAGGAATTTTGGCGAACAAATCCTTTGCTGTCGGCATTGCTTGACGCTCAATTGTATCTCCTGCGATTCTGCCTCAGAATTACTGAGCCACAAGTTTTTGTTCTTCCTGTTTCACAGCAGAACCTTGAGTACCCAGTTGAATAAGTTCTACTTTATACCCATCTGGGTCTTCTACAAAAGCAATTACCGTAGAACCATGTTTCATTGGTCCTGGTTCCCGCACTACCTTACCACCACGTTTTTTGATTTCTTCGCAAGTAGCATAAATATCATCGACTCCAATGGCAATATGACCGTAAGCGTTGCCCAAATCATATTTTTCTACACCCCAGTTATAAGTGAGTTCAATGACTGTATTGTCACTTTCATCACCATAACCAATAAAGGCAAGAGTAAATTCTCCCCCCGGATAATCTTTTCGCCGTAGTAGCTTCATCCCCAAAACATCACAGTAGAACCTCAGCGATTCTTCCAGATTGCCAACGCGCAGCATTGTGTGCAGGAGTCGCATAAATATCTCCGGTTGCAGTAATTTTTTGCGATGATTCAGTTGATATTTTAATCTGCAAGTGGTTAGTTGTTGGTGGTTGGTGGTTAGTAGTTAGTAGTTAGTGGGCAAGGGACAA
>JANZYY010000828.1 GCA_026419705.1 Fischerella sp. | reverse complement strand
CTGTTAAATCAATCACATCTAAATCTGCTAAAATCCGCGAGACGGTGCGTGTCAGTTCTTCTCGTTGCACCATAAAACACACCATCCGCCCGTCTAACTTTTGCACGTCACCATAAAACATGAGTTTTTGTTTTGATAGAGGTTGCATTAACTCTACATGAACCTCTCGATAAGGCGCAAACTTTTCTAGCAGTTTATCTAGGCTGCCATCATACATCAACTTACCTTGGTGAATTAATAGCACTCGTTGACATAATGCGGTAATATCTGCCA
Organism: Fischerella sp.; assembly: GCA_026419705.1. GTDB lineage: Bacteria > Cyanobacteriota > Cyanobacteriia > Cyanobacteriales > Nostocaceae > PCC9605. The sequence continues at coordinate 1,507 of JANZYY010000828.1, read as the reverse complement.
TATAATGGCTAGTTAGTAGCACTGTAGCTTGATAGCGCCGATTGTATTCGCGTAAGAAATCGCGCACTCCCACCTGAGCGTTAACATCTAGTCCTAAAGTTGGTTCATCTAAAAACAGCACTTGGGGACGGTGCAATAGGGCTGCCAAAATTTCTGCTTTCATGCGCTCACCTAAAGATAGCTTGCGCACTGGTTGATTCAACTTGCCTTCCAGAGAGAGCATTTCGGTGAGTTCGTCCACTCGCTTGCGAAACTCGCGATCGCTAATATTGTAAACAGCAGCGTTGATCCTCAGAGAATCCATAGCAGGCAAGTCCCAAAGCAATTGCTGCTTTTGTCCCATCACTAAAGTGATTTTTTGCAAAAATGCCTCTTGGCGACGATAGGGTACATATCCAGCGACTGTAACTTTACCGCTAGAAGGATGAATTAGTCCCGCAAGCATTTTCAGTGTAGTAGTTTTACCAGCACCGTTCGGTCCTAAAAAACCTACTACTTCCCCTACTGCAATTTCAAAAGAAATATCTTGAACTGCTTTGATTTCACGGTATGTGCGACGAAAAAAGTGGGTGATTGTCCCAACAATACCTGGTTCTTTAACAGCAACAGGATAAACTTTGCTCAAGTTTTGAGCCTCGATGAGCGGCATAATTTGTTAGTGGTTGGTGGTTGGTGGTTGGTGGTTGATTGTTGGTAGTTGATCGTTCCAATCAACAAACAACAAACAACAAACAACAAACTAATAATTAACGTAAATTTCCCGATCGCAAAATACTGATAATTAACCACAAACCTAATAGGCTAGCGGTAGCAAATAGCACGTTGCTTAGCAAAGATAGTTCTGCCGTCCGAGCATTACTAGAAATAATTGCTGCACCCATAATCAGTGAACCTACCAGAATGCTAAAAGAAAGCCGATTGGCAGCATCATCTACAGTACGGCGCAAGCTATCTAGACCGCGAACGGTTAAATTCCACTGTAGTGTTTCCGAAGTAACTCGATCTAAAAGCAATTCAATTTGCCGGGGAGATTGTAAAGAAAGACTTTTGAGATCCAGTGCTGTTCTCAAGAGCGATCGCACCGGGTATTCTCCGAACAACTGTCGGCGGAACAAGTCTGTAATCAGTGGCTGAATTTCATCTATAAAGTTAAGCTCTGGGTTAAACGAGCGTGCCACTCCCTCTAAATTAGCCAGTGTTTTCGCATATAATCCCATATTGCTGGGCAAGCGAATTTTATTGTTACGGGCAACTTGTAGCAGTTCGTAAACGATCTGACTGAAATTCATTTGCGACAAACTCAAGTTGTAATACTTTCGCAACATTCGGTCATAATCATTTTCGAGGCGAGCCAAAATCACTGGTTGGGCAGAATCTGCTAGTTGTAAAGTTAATTGCGCGCACCTTTGAGCGTCTAAATCGACGATCGCCAACAACATTTCTGTCAAAATTTGCTGCGTGCGCGGATCTAGGCGTCCAATCATCCCGCAGTCAATCAGAGCAACGC
>JANZYY010000827.1 GCA_026419705.1 Fischerella sp. | reverse complement strand
TGCAATTTCCTGCACTAACCTGTCAACGGTTTTTTCGATTCCATGTCTTGTTGCAACTGGATTTGCTCCAGCAGCTACGTTTTTCAAGCCTTCTTTGATCATCGCTTGTGCTAGCACCGTTGCTGTAGTGGTCCCATCACCAGCTACTTCTTTGGTTTTAGAAGCAACTTCTTGGATGAGTTTAGCGCCAGTGTTTTCCAGGGGGTCTTCTAGTTCAATTTCTTTGGCGACGGTGATACCATCGTTAACAATTTGGGGCGTACCAAATTTTTTTTCTAAAAGGACGTTGCGACCTTTTGGTCCTAAAGTAATTTTCACTGCATCGGCAAGAGTATTTATACCCCTTTCCAACGCCCGTCGCGAATCTTCATCAAATGCAATAATCTTAGCCATATTTCAGTTTATTTCAGTTTGCGAGCTGTTCCATTAGACAATTTAGCACTCACCGTACAAGAGTGCTAACACACAACAGACAAGAAATTAAATCAGGGGAGTGTGGAGGAACAGGGGTTTTCGGAAATATAGGGTGATGGGCTGATTTCGCGCCTTTTTCAGCTTACCGTAAGGTAGGGGCGATCGTCGGATAGGGGTGATGGGGAGAATAACTACTAACTACTGTACGGGCCGGTTTGATGATGGTTTAGCCATGATATTTATGAGGTGAGATGACAAAATTTCTATCAAAACCCGCTCCTACTAACCAACGTTATAGACGTGCCATGGCTAATGTACAGACGCGCTGTTGGAAGCGTCTGTACAACCACTAACCACTGACCACCAACCAATCTCGACTCTTAATTTTGAGTTTAACTATGGTGAGAAAAAAAATGATTAGTATACACTTGATGCTGATGTTGGATAAAGGCATTAATAGTGGGAATGGGAGATGAATATATACAGCTCCCTTGAGGCGCTTGGTATTGCTGACCCTAGCGGTTCCGGCTGGTTGGCGGTAGTTTTTACATTTTTATTAGCTTGGGCTGTGACATGGCGTTTAATTCCGGCGGTACGCAAATTTGCCTTGCGGGTGGGTTGGGCTGACCAACCAAATGCACGGCGGTTAAACCGAGAACCTTTACCTAACGCAGGGGGCTTGGCTATCTATGCAGGGGTAATAGCGGCCTTGATACTGGCAAGTCTGCTAAGACCAATTGAACTCCAAGGTGTATTGGCTCAAGTGCTAACTATTCTTTTGGGAGGTTCAATATTAGTCCTAGTAGGTTTTATTGATGACCAATTTGGCTTACCTCCTTCAGTTCGCCTACTAGTGCAAGTTCTGACAGCACTGCTGCTAGTTGCAAATCGCATTAGTATTGAAGTTACTTTCGGTTCTCCCATCGACTCGATACTCTCCATATTGCTAACAGTATTATGGGTAGTGGGAATTACCAACGCGATTAACTTGATGGATGGTATGGATGGTTTAGCGGGAGGAGTTAGTTTTATTACCGCTATGAGTTTATTGGCGGTTTCGGCACAGTTTCCGAATTGGGCAGCAGCAACCCTGGTTCTAGCAGCATTAGCAGGAGCAGCCCTGGGTTTTTTGCGCCATAACTTTCACCCTTCACACATCATTATGGGTGATGCTGGAGCTTACTTTTTCGGCTATGTACTTGCTGCAACCGCTATTATAGGCGACTTACAGGTTAGTACTGTTTTTTCTCTAGTACCCCCAGTTTTGTTTCTGCTTTTGCCCGTCCTAGATACCACCCAAGTGTTTGTGCGACGGATAATAGCAGGAAAAAATCCCCTCAGTACTCCCGGAAAAGACCACTTACACC
>JANZYY010000826.1 GCA_026419705.1 Fischerella sp. | reverse complement strand
TTACAGACCCGAGTGACAAAATTGCCGAAAATCCTTGTCAACGAGGTGTTAATAGTACCTTCTTCATCACCGGGCGGGGTGGCTTGCCAAGCAGTCCCAATCAAAGCTTCAAAAGTGATAATGTCCGCGTTGATTTAGTAGAACCTGTCGCCAGTAGCGGCAATTCCCAAAGTGCAAAAATCAACCAGCCAAACATTGATACTACTTCCAAACGGATTATCCCTGCACGAGGATGGGTGTATAACAACAAGGGTGAGGTAGTGCTGACAGCCTACGATCCCACTGCTACCAATCCTCAACGTACTTCTCAAACAACTGCGGGTTGTCCTGCACCTTTTTAACCGCAATACGATTCATACTAAGTTGCATTCAAAAATAGTACTTCCCTCACCCCGCCTATCGGCACCCCTCTCCCAATTTGGGAGAGGGGAAGGGGAGAGGGCACAAATTGCTATATCTGAACGCAACTTGGTATCAGTTAAGGTTTTGATCTACTCTTGAAATGATTAATTTGTCTTGGTGTCTTAGTGTCTTGGTGGTGAAAAAGATCGTCTTTAAACCACTAATACCATTTCACAAAAACTCTGATACAAATACAGACAGTGTAGAGACGCGAAATTACCCTGCGGGAACGCCTGCGGCGTACGCGTCTCTACAAAATTTATATGTATCGTGATTAACGTGAAATGGTATTAGAACGCAACTTGGTATTACTGCTCCAAAATCGCTACACAAGCTAACCAATATGTCCATACACATATTCGGCTGTCCGCTGCTGCTTGGGATTGTTAAATACATCCTTGGTCAGCCCAAACTCTACTAATTCACCCAAGTACATGAAAGCTGTGTAGTCAGAAAGCCTGGCTGCTTGCTGCATGCTGTGGGTGACAATCAAAATGGTGACTTGTTGTTTTAACTGACCAATCAATTCTTCTATGCTAGAAGTTGCATTGGGATCTAGAGCAGAAGTTGGTTCATCAAAAAGAATCAATTCTGGATTGGTTGCTAAAGCACGAGCAATACATAAACGCTGCTGTTGACCTCCGGAAAGCTGAAAAGCCAAGTCTTTCAAACGGTCTTTGACTTCATCCCACAAAGCAGCATCACGAAGGGCTTTCTCCACCCTTTCATCAATAATACTTTGCTTTGATATACCCCGTACTCGTAAACCATAGGCGACATTTTCATAAATTGATTTCGGGAAGGGATTGGGTTTTTGAAATACCATACCAATCCGCATCCGCAATTCTATGGGGTCAACCTTGCGACTGAGAACGTTAACGGGGGAGGAGTCTAGTAAGATTTCTCCTTCATAGCGATTGCCTGGGTAGAGATCGTGCAGACGATTGAAACACCGCAGTAAGGTTGTTTTACCACACCCAGAAGGGCCAATCAAGGCAGTTACCATGTTCTTGGCTACTACCATGTTGACATCCTTCAACACCTTGACGGAACCATAGTAGAAATTGAGGTGATTGACTGTTGCCTTGGGTTGAAGCTTTGTTAGTGTTGTATTATTATCCTGGACTTCTTCTACCATTTAATACCCCTACGAAAACGATAGCGTAGATAAATAGCAATTCCATTCATAACAAGGGTCATGGCAATGAGTATGACACCTGCTGCTGCTGCATTCAGCTGAAATGCTGGTTCGGGGCGAGATACCCAATTGAACATCTGGATAGGCATGACCGTGAACGGTGCTTTTAACCATTCTAGGGAGATAAAAGGGAACTCGCTTTTGATGGGCGAATCTGGCAAAAAGGCGATAAAAGTTAAAG
>JANZYY010000825.1 GCA_026419705.1 Fischerella sp. | reverse complement strand
GATCGGTGCGAGGGTTGTAATAGTCCCAGTTAGTTTGCAAAGTTTTACAATCAAAGCGATCGCGCAGCAAGTACATTAGCATCAACACATCTGGTTGCTTGAGAATCTGCTTTTGGCTGGTGGCTTCCACTCCCAACAGTCCTTGCATGGATTTGGTGCGCGGTTCGTAATCAGCAAAGTTGACATATTCCAAGTTGAAGAAGCCCTCAAATTGTTCAATCAAACCAGTTTCCACATCGTGATTGATATAGAGACGGTTGGAGATATCAGCCCAAAGTTCCAGTTGTTGTGGCTGTAAGTTGAGTTTTTCTGCTAGTTGTGCTGCTTCCTTGGGATAGGACTTTTCCAGCCAGTCTAATAACGCTAAAGCAGTTTGCAAATGCCACTGCACGAATAAATTAGTGAAAGCATTATTATCTACGCGATCGTGATTTTCATCTGGACCAATCACATCGCGGATGTCGTAACAATGACGTTGGTGATTCCACTCTACACGGCTTTCCCAGAACACAGCCGTATCTAGAATTATTTCTGCGCCATAGTCGCGCATCCACTCATCATCACCGGTGATCTGCCAGTATTGCCAAGCAGCATAAGCTACATCGGTGTTGATATGCACTTCGATATCACCGCACCAAATGCGGACTTGTTTACCGTTAGGATCGCTTACCCAACGAGGAGTCACCTCATCACCAGTGCTGGCACTTTCCCAAGCATAAAAAGCTCCCTTATATCCCATTTCCTGGGCTTTGCGCCGCGCCCCACGTAGTGTGTGGTAGCGGTAGTTGAGCAAGTTACGCGCTAATGCTGGTTGAGTGTGAATCAGTAAAGGTAGGATGAAAATTTCCGTATCCCAAAAGATATGTCCGCTATAAGCAAAACCAGAAAGGGTTTTGGGAGGAATGCTGACGCGATCGTCATAGCGTGGTGCAACGGCAAGCAATTGAAAGAGATTGTAGCGGACGCTCAACTGCGCAAGGCGATCGCCTTCAATAATTACATCGCTATCTTGCCATACCCGATCCCATGCAGCAATGTGTGCCGCTAGCAAGGTTGAATAGCTAGGTGCAGCAACTAGCCGAATTATGGCTGCTTCCACAGGAGTTGGTACTTCTCTGGAAGTGTAGAGAGTAATAATCTTTTCGAAAGTGACGGTTTTTCCGGGTTCAACTTGCAAATTGGTGACAAGTTTGGGGTTATGATGTTCCAGCTGATGCACGCGCACGGGTGCTACTTCTTCACCCTCTACGATCAGCTTTGCTGCCATTCCTAATTCGATTGCAGAGTGCAGAGTTTGGCTGTGCAACCAAATAATATTATCTAAACCACCTTGTTTGACTGTTTTCCAGTGTTTGACACCTTGGGTGTGCGGTTCGGGATGAAATTCAACTTCTACCTCAATGTCACCCTCAAAATCTATAGATGTAACCTGACACCTAATCGCCAAAAAATGTTGACTTGCTAGACTGGCAAACCGCTCAAAGTGAAATTCTAAAGTATGCCCTGCGGGACTGCGCCACCTTACTTCCCGGCTGACTATACCCAAACGCATGTCGAGGCGACGTTCGTAATTAATGATTTCGCCACTATTCATGCGGAAGCGTTCCCCCGCTACCTTTACTACAAACGGCAGCCAGTTAGGACAGTTAACTAATTCTGTAGTGGCGATCGCGACGTCATCATAAACCCCATGAATCATCGTTGCCGAACTATCGTTGGGATACCCTTCTTCAAATGAACCTCGCGTCCCCAAATACCCATTGCTAATCGTAAAGACCTGTCTCTTA
>JANZYY010000824.1 GCA_026419705.1 Fischerella sp. | reverse complement strand
TAAGAGACAGTGCCCGGGCTACCAGCACCATGCTTTCAGAGATAGACAAGGTATATAGGGAGCTGAAAGAGAATGAAAACCGGTTGGCCCTGGTATTGGAGGCGACCAATGACGGTTTTTGGGACTGGAATATCACAACAGGTGAAGTAATGTGGAACGAGAACCATTACCGATTGCTGGGTTTAATACCGAACTCTGTTAAGGCTAGCTATCAGACGTGGTGCGATCGCGTTCATCCTGAAGACATTGAGCGAGTTAAGCAAGCAATTAAGCATGCTCTTGCTACCCAGACCGAGTACGAAACTGAATACCGCGTTATCCATCCTGATGGTAGCCATCACTGGCTCATGGCTAGGGGTCGAGGACTCTACGATCGGTCCGGTCAAGCAGTGCGGATGGTAGGGATGGTTTTCGATACCAGCGATCGCAAGCAGGCGCAAGAGAAAATCCAAGAACAGGCTGCTTTGCTTGATGTCAGTACCGATGCAATTTTTGTCCGCGATTTAGAATGTCGGATCTTATACTGGAACTGTGGTGCTGAGCGCCTGTACGGCTGGCAAGCGACAGAAGTACTTGGTAGAAATTGTCAAGAGCTTTTATACAAGCAAATATCACCTCAAGTAGAACAGGCTCTCAAAATTGTGATTGAGCAAGGAAAATGGCAAGGCGAACTCCAGAAAATCACAAAGTCGGGGCGAGAAATCATCGTCCAAAGTCGCTGGACATTAATGCGCGACGGTGTAGGACAACCAAAATCTATCCTCACTGTTGATACCGATATCACCGAGAAAAAACAACTGGAGCAACAGTTTTATCGATTACAACGCCTAGAGAGTCTCGGTACCTTAGCTAGTGGTATCGCCCATGATTTGAATAACATCCTAACACCAATTTTGGCAGTTGCTCAACTGCTGCCACTGAAACTTCCCCATCTTGACGAGCAAAATCGGCAACTGCTAGAAATCCTGGAAGATAATTCTAAACACGGTGCAGATCTCGTCAAGCAAATTATGTCGTTTGCACGGGGGACGGAAGGGAAGCGGGTTCCTCTACAACTAAGACACTTACTTAAGGAAATTGAGCAGATTGTCAAAAATACATTTCCCAAATCAATTGAAATCTGCATTGATATACCAACGCCAAATCTTTGGACTGTATCAGCAGATCCTACCCAAATACATCAGGTGTTGATGAACTTGTGTGTAAATGCTCGTGATGCTATGCCTGACGGAGGTACTCTCAGTATTTCTGCTGAAAATATATTTGTAGATGAAAACTATGCCAGAATGAATCTGGAAGCAAAAGTGGGTGACTACGTGGCTATAACCGTGTCGGATACAGGATGCGGTATGCCACAAGAGGTACTGGAGCGAATTTTTGAACCCTTTTTCACAACCAAAGAACCAGGCAAAGGCACGGGATTGGGTCTTTCCACAGTTATTGGTATAATCAAAAACCACGGTGGTTTTGTCAACGTGTGTAGTCAAGTGGGTAAAGGCAGCCAATTTAAGCTGTACTTGAGTGCCAGTGACACAGGAGCAGCACCGTCAACTGATGACGCCGAGACGAGCAGAGGAAACGGCGAATTAATTCTGCTTGTGGATGACGAAGTATCTATTCTAGATGTTACCAAAACTTCACTTTTAAACTACAATTACAGAGTCCTGACTGCCAATGATAGTATTGAGGCGTTTTCACTCTACGCCCAACACAAAAATGAAATCAGCGTGGTGTTGATCGATATACCTGTCTCTTATACACATCT
>JANZYY010000082.1 GCA_026419705.1 Fischerella sp. | reverse complement strand
TGGCCTCCCACTGATTCTGCCAGCATTTCTGCCATCTCGTTGTTGCTGAAAACGTTCATTTCCTTGATTAGTTGGTGCATAGGCAAGGAACGGTGACGCACCAGCCAAGTTTGTTGCGGGTTTGGTTGCGCTTCTACTTTCACAGTACCGGCAATGACAACTTGCGGTTTGGGTGTGCCTTTGGGCATCAGATAGTAATGAAAAGCAACCCCACGGGGCCAGGTAGTGTGATTGAGTGCTTGCTTGAGTAACTGACCTGCTAGCTGCGGACGCCGTTGGAAATTCATGGCGAAATTACCAGTAATTACCAAATTTCCTTTGACTTTCTTGATGCCCATTTTATTGAGAGTATTACCAAGGGCGATCGCTTCTTCCCAAACAAATAAAGGATCGCCACCACCCATAACGACTAAATCACCTTGTAATACCCCATTTTGTATTGGTCCAGTTGCACCGATCAAAGTTTCAAATTGATGGTTTGCTCCCCACCTTTTTAAGGCGACTAAAGAGGTAGCTATCTTGGTTAAGGAAGCAGCAGGCAAAGGAGTTGTACCTTGGTGATTAGCCATCAGCATTGGTCCCGACTGTATCCAAATTCCTTGATTCTGGACTAGGTTCGCCGTCACTAATTTCGATGTTGCCAACCCCTTGAGGTACTGCTCCACGGTGGTGACTCCAGCTGGATTTGGATCAAAAGCAAGAATCAAACTGGGACTAGTTTGCCAAGCCAACACATCCAAAGGATCTAAAGGCTTAATCTTCACACCAGCCATCTCTAGCCACATTGAAATCAAACCCGATCCAATTAATTCCAGCATGCTTCACTCCTCTCTACGCAAATATGCCACTTCGTTTTTTTGTTAGGTTTTATATAAGTACTGAAACCCGCTTAGCTTTAAGTAATTAATTCATAACTGTTGATTTTGGCATATGAAAGCGGAATGCGTAACAAAGTTTTAGTAGAAAAAACTATCATCCTATTTGCATAGGTAACAAATATTGTATCTGGTAGTACTTATTGATGTTGCCATTTCCGAGTTATTGCTCTGCCCACGTACAAACCGATAAATCAAAGTAAATAGAAGTAGCATCCCATGAAAATACAAGGGTTACCTAACCGAAAATTTGTATAAAAAATCTTTTGTTCTCAGTGGAAATAGGTATGTTTTTAAGTATGGACTGTTAGCTGGCATCGCCATCCAAGAAAATACGGTGAATTATATGTAAAAAAATAAATATAGTAATAATATTGACATCAAGTCGAATTAGAGTTGTTAGCAATTTAACATCCATTCCATGGCGCGAAAATATAAATTGTCTTTCCCTATCTTCCAAAAATCAAACTCAAATCAGGCAATTTTTTTGATGAGGGGATAGAGAATGGGGGAAATAGCCACTAACCACTAACCAATGTAGAGACATGCCATGGCACCTCTGGTACAACCACCAACAAACAACCAACAACAACCAAAAAAAACCTCTCCAGTCTCAAAAAATCATTGTGGTACGTAATTTCTTCAGTAAGAGAGGGAGTAATTCGTGCTATGTTGGGCTTGTCAGTTCCTTTGTTGAAAGCGTGAAGGATCAAAGCAAAAGGATAAAGTAGATACAAACCTTGGGTTTATCCGCAGGTTTACCTCATACTTTATACTGTTGACTTGTATCTTGAGTTGAAGAATGTGATTTAGCAGCCCAAATCTACTAATTTCAGCAAAGGCATCTGGTAAAATTTGTAAGGTTTCTAGAAGCTCTGAGCAATGGGATCGACTTGCGTACGGATCGCAATTGACGCAATGGGAGGGGATCACGCACCCGGTGAAATCATCGCTGGCGCACTGCGAGCAAGAGAAGAATTGGGTGTGGAAGTCTTGTTGGTGGGTGATCCCCAAAAAATTGAAGCAGTCCTGCCACCAAAAATAAATTTGGCGCAGGTGCAAATCGTTCCAGCTGAGGACGCGATCGCAATGGATGAGGAGCCTTTGAGCGGTGTCAGACGTAAGCCCAAGGCTTCGATTAACGTGGCGATGGATTTAGTCAAGCAGGGACGGGCAGATGGTGTGATTTCTGCCGGTCACTCAGGCGCAGCAATGGCAGCAGCTTTGCTGCGTTTGGGACGACTACCCGGAATTGACCGACCAGCAATTGGTGCGGTGTTTCCCACGATGATAGCTAGCAAGCAAGTATTAATACTTGATGTTGGCGCTAATGTAGACTGCCGTCCAAAATTTTTAGAGCAGTTTGCAGTGATGGGGTCGATATACAGTCAGTACGTCTTAGATGTTCCTGAACCAAAAGTAGGTTTGTTGAACATCGGTGAGGAAGACTGTAAGGGGAATGATGCAGTTGTTCGTGCCCATCAACTACTGCGGGAAAATTCTCAAATTGCTTTTATTGGCAATGCTGAAGGACGCGATGTACTTTCCGGTCAGTTTGATGTGATAGTATGTGACGGCTTTGTAGGCAATGTGTTGTTGAAATTTGCCGAAGCAGTCGGAGAAGTGATGCTGCAAATTATTAGGGAAGAGTTACCCCAAGGATTGCAAGGCCAAGTAGGCACAGCAATTTTAAAACCCAATTTAAAGCGGATTAAACAGCGAATAGACCATGCGGAACACGGAGGTGCTTTGCTTTTAGGTGTAGACGGCATTTGTATTATTGGTCACGGTAGCTCCCAAGCACCTTCGATTTTTAATGCCATTCGTTTAGCAAAAGAAGCTGTAGATAACCAGGTGCTGCTCAGAATTCAGTCTCAATATCAAAATCAATCCTCCGGGCAACTACAGCCCGAAAGTAGTCAATAGTCAAATTTTGTTATTTGTTGGTTGATAGTGCTTGGTTGGAATAAACAACAAGCAACTAACAACAAACAACTAATAGCTAGATAAATGACCAACGACAAAAAGCTGATAGCTTGGGAGAAACCGGAGTGGAAACAATAGGAATAGCAATTACAGGAAGTGGCTCAGCGCTACCAGCTACTTTCCTGGACAACCAGGGTCTGACGGAACTGGTTGAAACATCTGACGAGTGGATTACCACAAGAACAGGAATTCGTCAACGGTATTTGGCGAAAGCTGGCGAATCTCTAGCAGAACTTGCCACTGCTGCTAGCAGTCAGGCGATCGCCATGGCTGGAATTACACCGCAACAGTTGGATCTGATTTTGCTAGCAACCTCTACACCCGATGATTTATTTGGTAGTGCCTGTCAAATTCAAGCAAAACTAGGAGCAACAAGAGCAGTAGCATTTGATATGACTGCTGCTTGCTCTGGCTTTGTGTTTGGATTGGTTACAGCTGCCCAATTTATCAGAACTGGCGTATATGAAAACGTATTGCTGATTGGAGCAGACATCCTCTCTCGATGGGTGGACTGGCAAGATCGACGTACCTGCGTGTTGTTTGGCGATGGTGCTGGAGCAGTAGTATTGCAAGCAAACCAGAGCGATCGCTTACTAGGATTTGAACTTAGGAGTGATGGCACTCAAAACGATTGCCTCAACCTTACCTATACACCTGAGTTCACAGAACTAATCCCAGGCGTTAGTGTTGGTAAAGGTAACTTCCAGCCCATCACGATGAATGGCAAAGAAATTTATCGTTTTGCCGTACAGCAAGTTCCAGAAGTTATTGATAAAGCTTTGTTTCGCGCTAACCTGAATGTAGAAGAAGTAGATTGGTTACTTTTGCATCAAGCCAATCAACGCATTCTCGATGCTGTTGCTCAGCGCTTGAATATTCCAGAACAAAAAGTGATCAGTAACATTGCCTACTATGGCAACACTTCTGCCGCTTCTATCCCCCTTGCTCTAGATGAAGCAGTGCGACAGGGCAAAATTAAACTCCATGACATCATTGTCACATCAGGTTTTGGTGCTGGGCTGACGTGGGGAGCGGCTATTTTTCAATGGGGAAGATAGATAATAGTTGTTTGTTGGTTGTTGTTTAAAAAAGGCAACAAATAACCAGCAATTACCAACTACTAACAAAATTTATTGACACTTGATATTTGACTAATGGCTAAAACCGCTTGGGTATTTCCTGGACAAGGCTCCCAATCACTGGGAATGGGAATAGATTTATTAGATGTGCCATCGGCAAAACATAAGTTTGCCCAAGCCGAAGAAATTTTGGGATGGTCAGTAATTGAAATTTGTCAAAACAATCCTGACAAGCTAGCACATACCCTCTACACTCAACCTTGTCTGTATGTAGTAGAAAGCATTCTCGCCGATCTTCTATACAAAAAAGAACAACCAGATTTAGTAGCCGGTCATAGTTTGGGAGAATACACTGCTCTTTATGTCGCTGGCGTGTTTGAATGGTCTGCAGGGTTGCGTTTGGTGAAGCGTCGTGCCGAACTCATGGAAACCACTGCTGGTGGAATGATGGCGGCTTTAATGAACTTTNACCGCGAAAAACTAGAAAAAGTCATTGCCGAAACTCCTGATGTAGTGGTAGCAAATGATAACAGTTCCGTACAAGTTGTCATTTCTGGCACACCAGCAGCAGTAGAAGCAGTAATATCCCAAGTGAAGGCGAAACGTGCAATTCCTTTAAACGTATCTGGCGCATTTCATTCTCCTTTAATGGCAGTAGCAGCAACAGAATTTCAAGATGTTTTAGCAACGGTAGAATTTCGTGATGCTAATGTGCCAGTTTTATCAAATGTAGAACCTATCCCCGCTATCAAGGCAGAAGTTTTAAAACAGCGACTGACACAACAAATGACAGGAGGAGTGCGCTGGCGAGAAATTTCACTAGCACTACCAGAAAATGGTATAGAGCGAGTAGTGGAAATTGGCCCTGGTAATGTGTTAACTGGTTTAATTAAACGCACTTGCCCTGGCTTGATATTAGAAAATATCCGTAATCTTGCTGAATTACCTGTTTAACTTTTTCTCAACTTCTGTACTTGGAAAATTGGAGAAGCGATCGCGAAAATTCTTGCTTGCCACAAAAGGGAAAATGGTTGTGGTTTAGGGATGAGGCGATCGCCCACTCGTAATAAATTTTTTATTGGTGAAGTGGACTCTGTAAAACTTTACCACTACAAATGAAGATTTTAGTGTATTATGATACTTTAAACCTCCTAGTAATCGCTCCGCGTAGCAGGAGATTCTTGCTTGAGAAAATTGAACCGCTAAGTCACCAAGACACCAAGCATTCAATTTTCTATTTGTCATAGACAATAAATTCTTTCCGAAAATATGCAACGCCGGATTTTTGATAGGTTATTCGCTAACAGGATGCAAGGTTTATGATGTGGAGATTGAGTTTCATCCAAAATCTAAAATCTAAAATCTAAAATTCTCTCGGTCTAGAGTTTGATCTGGGTTGGGCGCTTCCCAATCAAGAAAATATAAAATTAAACTAGATTTGTCATCTTATCCCTAAAGATATCTTCTGGATTACAGAAGTTGCGAAAACAAGCTTGAAAAATGATTTATAACTGAAAGCATCTGTCTACGCAAAGACTGGGATTCCAGAGACTGCTAGTTTAGTAACTAAGGTTAACGATCAAAAGTAGTGGCGATCGCTTATCCTGAAGTTCTGTCGGATTTCAATTATCTTCTGTGACCAAAAGTCGCGAACCATTCGCAAGTCTTTTACTCTACCACGCCTTTAAGTGGTCTGTCGTCAACCCCATGCTGCACGTTTACTTTCGGGGTAGAGTTTATGGTGCAGAAAAAGTCCCCCTCAGCGGGCCTTTAGTGGTGGTCAGCAATCATGCTAGTAACTACGATCCACCGATTATTTCCAACTGTGTACGCCGTCCTGTAGCGTACATGGCTAAAGAAGAACTGTTTAAAATTCCAGTTCTGAAACAAGCAATTAAATTATACGGTGCTTATCCAGTCAGTCGCGGTAGTGCCGATCGTGCCGCCATTCGTGCAGCCCTCAAATATCTGGATGAGGGATGGGCTGTTGGTGTTTTTTTACAAGGTACTCGCACTCCAGATGGACGCATTACAGACCCGAAGCGAGGCGCAGCACTGATTGCTGCAAAGGCAAAAGCACCATTATTGCCAGTTTGTTTGTGGGGTACGCAGGAAATTGAGCAAAAAGGTGCGCTGCTTCCTCGTGCAGTTCCTGTCACGGTGAGAATTGGCGATTTGATTGCACCACCTAGTTCCACAGATAAAGAGGAATTAGAAGCGCTAACGCAAAGGTGTGCTGTTGCGATCAATACCCTGCACGAACTAGGGCGATAAAAGAGATAGACAGAGTAGACAGGAAATATGCACTAGGGAAGTGGTTATTGGTACTGAGAGCCTATAAGTTAAATGTTGATTGTTGATGGTTGGTTGTTAGTAGTTAGTAGTTAGTAGTCCTACTCCATTAACCACTAACCACTAACCCATTAAAAATTTAACCATTATCAGGCTCTCGCCAAATAATTATGAGTAGCTTTGGAGCCAACAATTTTTGGTCGCGGCTAAATAACCTTGCCTTAGTTCGATTTTTGCTTTTGGTTGCTTCTGGTTGGGCAATCATCCAACTTTTAGCTTACTTTGAGCCAGTCATCGTCATTTTTACATTTGCTGCTATTTTAGCTTTTTTGCTTAGCTATCCCGTACAATGGCTGCGGCGTTTTTTACCTCACGGTTTAGCAGTTATTGTAGTGTTTTTGGTTAGCATTGTTATTCTTGGAGGTCTAGCAGTTACTGTTGGCTTAACCATTTTATCTCAAGGACAACAATTAATTGATAGTATTAGTAATTTTCTCAATTCTTTATTACCTCTTTTAGAGCGCATAGAAGAGTTTTTAAATGAACGTAATATCCAACTTGATTTAACTGCAATTGAAGATCAAATTCGCAATCAAGCTATAACCACACTTGTATCTAGTTTGGCTATTGTACAATCTCTTTTAACTAATTTTTTGACTTTTATATTAATTGCAGTTGTCGCTTTCTTCATGTTGTTAGATGGAGAAAAAATTTGGTTTTTTTTAATTAAACAGATACCTCCGCAACGACGTAGCAGATTTACAACTGTAATCAGACGTAAATTTTTGGGATTTTTTCGGGGTCAGCTGTTATTAACCTTATTCCTAACAAGTACAACTTTTATTGTTTTCTTAATATTACAAGTTCCTTTCGCATTGATACTGTCAGTGATTGTCGGGATACTTGATATCATTCCTGGTATTGGTGCAACATTAGGAATTAGCATAATTACACTAATTGTGTTATCTTATGGGGTTTGGTTAGCTCTAAAAGTATTGATAGCTTGTATCATACTTCAGCAAATTCAAGATAACTTAATTGCGCCTCGCGTTATGCAAGGTGCACTAAATCTTAATCCTATAGTTGTATTTTTCGCATTAATGGTAGGCGCAAGAGTAGCAGGTTTACTGGGTATTTTTATTTCAATTCCTATCGCTGGCGTTATTGTTTCTATGTTTGAAATTGATGAAATGAAATCGGAAGTTTAGTTACACGATGACTGTAAAACAATGTTTGAACTGAGAGTATAATATTAGAATTTGTATCCCCATATATTTAATTGCAACAGCCCCTCAAAGGATGTTTGAAAAGTATTGTTTTAAACATCAGATCTTTGTTGAACTCTTTGTTGAACACGTGGACATCACGAGCAATCAGCAATGATTTATACTTTCCCAAAATTTTTCTAAGTATTTGTTAGTAATTATCCAAATAAATAACATTATTAAAAAATGACTGTACTTTCTGTAAATTTGTTTAGTATAGTAACTAATAACCAATAACTCATGACTAATGAATAATCAAGATTTAAGAGCAGAATTAACAGAAAACCTGGATGAGGCTGAATGGGAGTGGTTAATTCCCCATGCACAGAGAGATGCAGTAATTGTGGTAGCAGCAGGATTAGATTTGTTGGAAGTGGGGGTAGCTATTGCTAGCGATCGCGTTTTGGAAGTACAAAACTGGATTGATGAGGCATTGATTACCAAACCTTCTTTAGATCAATTGGGTAAATGGAATAGCGATCGCACGAAGCGGTTCAATACTTTGATTGTGCAACCCTTTGTACTTGTGCAAGAAAAATTTGCTGCTTAGGTCAATAAAAGCTGGCACAAGCAAGCTGAGATCGCTTCTGATCGCTGCCAATGAGTTCACGGCTGAGCAGCCATGACAACTTGGCAGGTTTACGATCTGGTTGGTCTTGTTGGTAGCTGTGAACTCTCGGCCGAGAGCATTTTGATATGATGGTCTAAATCATGTAAGAGTTGATTGAGAGCATTAAAAGTCTCTAGCTGACTCGAACTGACACTGCGATTAAGGAGAAGCCTTTCTTGCAATTCATGCAGTTTATAGCTGAGTTGCTGAGAAATACCCAAAGCATCGCGGCTAAGGCGCGTTAACTGTTGTTGTTGATAGAATTTTAACGCTGCTCCTCGCAGTACCTGTAGGGTTGCTTCTTCACCATACATTCCTGGCATAACTCGCAAGCGCAGTAACAAACGGTCTTGTTGATACAAGCATTCCCTCTCTACTTGTTTTGGTTCTGCAAGTGTAATCACAGGAAGAGAGCCAAATCGTTTCAATTCGTTCATTACCCCTTGGAAGACAGACAAGGGCACCTTTTCTAATACTGACTGCAAAACTCCATTTTCACTCCACAAAATCCTACCAGTGTAAGGAAGCCTTTCTAAGTAGAGCCGACCAATTCCTCCAGCTAATACTCGCCCTAGTAATTCTTCTAGCAATTTTTTTGGTGGCAGTGTTAATAGTACCTCTACAGGACTAAATTCCTCTGCTGCTGGGAGCGATAAAACAGTTAATTGAGCTGTAGTTGGTGAGTCTACAGTATGCTCCGGTTGTGCTTCTGTTTTGGGGTGTATGGTAGCATCTGAGTCAACCTCGATCGGAGAATCTGAATGCGAAAGGGAATTTTCAGGAGTTGCTGGTTGGGCTAAGAATGCTGTTGGTTTTTGACTTGGTTCTAAATAAATATTTATAGAAGCAAGCATTTGCTCGCAATTTTTGCGTGTACTTTCTTTTTGAGCAGTTACCACCGGGGGTTGAGGCTGTTGTGGAACTTGCGGTGGAGATGTATTTTTGTGGTTGAGGTATTCAGAGAGTATGTGGCGGTGGCGATCGCTTGTGATTGGCAGAGGTATCAATTTGCAATTAATATAAGATAAAATTCGACAAACGTAATGAAGCGCCGCACCGTCTTCTGGATTGACCATACCCAACAACAAGCTGTTGTCTTCTATTTTTAAGGGCAAAACTTGATGGTAGAGACAAGCTTCAAAAGACAAAAGATTCTCAATCAGCCGGAATATTTGCTCGCGTTCCAGTCTTTGCTCCCACGGCGTTAGTGTATCGGATAGCACTTCTTGCTCGGTGCTGGCTCTGGTATCGGTTGGTTTGCCCTCTGAAGAAAACATAGGCTTTGATTGCTTGATGTTTCTTTATATACTATTCTGCCTTTAAGTTTTTGGACAGTAATTGCTATGCTCTCACTGCTAGTTGTCAATAGAAGGGCCATTGCAAACCAGAAGCGGGAGGGGTGGATGCGGGCGCCTGGTGCAGTCACTATCCTGCACTCCCAGGGCGTAGCCATTCTCATAAAGTACCCTGAGGGTTTCCAACACACTGCTATGCCAATGCTTGAGAATGGCTTACTATTTGCCCATCTGAGAAACCCCAAGTGAGTGGTATTTCACTACCAAACAAATAACAACTAAAAATTCCTCATGCTTTACTCTTGGGTTCTCAAAGCTTGGGCTGCTAGATAGACTTTGGTCCATTCACCCATGACTTGATGGCTTTTGAGTTTTAGCTTTTCCGCTACTGCTTCTATGCTATTGCCTGCTCTTCGCAGTTCTAGAATCTGCCGCTGAGCCGACGTCAATTTTTCGTATAACTGCTGAAGTTGGTTTGGTGTCAGTCCCAAGTTATGTTCCTGCAAGGATGTTTGCAGCCAAGATTCGACCAGTTCTGGTTGATCTTTGAGGGCAAAAACACGCACGGCATGGTAGCTAATTTTTTCGCGAAGCCGATAGACTTCCTTAATCGGCTTGTTTAATTTTTTGGCGATCGCATCTTGGGACTTGCCTTGCAGGTACAGGCGCAACCATTCAACGGCTTCTTGTCCAAGATGCTCTTGTAAGTAATTTTCAAATTCCTGCTTGACTGATTGTCGCAGTGTCTGCTGTTCTTCTAGTTCTTGTGCTTCTTGATATTCTGCGATTGCTTGGCTGTCGACCAAGTTTACCCGGTTGTCACTGTCGTCTGTAAGAATTTCTTCCGAGACTAGTCGAATCATGTCACTACCAGGTACCTGAGTTAGGCCGCCACGCTGGGTTCTACGCAAGTAATTTACAAAACGATACACGAGCAGTGGTTGATTGCGTACAGGCCGCAAACAATATTCTTCTGTACTAGCAAATAGCAATGCGTTCCGCAACCGAGGGTCGGTAGTAAATTCACAAATCAAAGCCATTTGCTGCTGCATGTAGTTATCGCTTTGCAACAATTCTTGAATAACTTCTTGCAGAACGTCTAGCACACTTCGTTGGCGATCGCGGCTGAGGGCAACCCATGTCTGAATTTTATGCCGCAATGTCACCAAACTGCCTAAGCGAGTAATTAAATTGCGATAAGCAGTTTCTCGTCCTTTGCCTAAGTAGCGCTGATGTAATATCTTCCAGCGATATTCCATTGCTTGCTTGGCAATTTCTAATTCCTTGGGGTTGAACTGCTCAAACCGTTCCCGGTTACTTCCCAAAAGCCAGTAAACTATGCTTTCCCTATTGGCTGCAGGTTGTTCTGGACACTCTTGGGCTAGACGCTTGCGCCAGAACTGTGCTATTTTGTCTGCCTCAGAAGCCATAGTGAGATTGCGCTCCTCGAAACCCTGTTTTAAAGTTTGCATCACAACCCCCATTTATTGTCCCACTCAACTTGTAGATTGGCAGTTGACCCCCATTACCAGATGTCCGGTCCGGACATCTCAGTGATTCTACTTTTATTACGTTCTGACTCACTGGTTTTATGCAGGAGTTTCTGCACTTTCATGAAAATTTCCGATCTTATCTTCCCGGAAATCAAAGTCTGTGAGCAATTTTCCCCACTGTCTCAGATTTTTTAACTTTTATAAACTACATTTATTTTTCAACTTAGAAAAAGAGTTTAACCAAGAGTGCATGAGGACGCTCTTTAGCCAATGAGAAGCTAGGAAAGGCTGAAATGTGCCTCCGTTCGCATGGCAAATTATGATTTCCCTCTATGTAGACGCTGTTTTGGTTGCTTTGGTTTCACTTCTGTGGCAGTTCCCAAAATAATTAAAAATTAATTCATTGAAAATTAAAAATTGGAAAACATCGGCTTTACGTAGATTCAATGTGTAATTAATTCATTTTGAGTACAGAAATTATATACTTCACAAATTTGCAATTCGTATTATAAAACTTGCAAGAGAAAACAAAAAACAAAAATATATAGCTAAGTAGGGCGGCGTAATTCAATTATGGGTTTGTGGTATTGACGCTCGTAAGAGCGGCTGACCGGAGGGTGGACTTTAGTCCTCAAGAAAGGACTAGGGCTGCCTAAATACCCTGCGTGCATTGGAGGATCTTGAGGTGATTGTTTCCTCCTTCTCCAGGTGGGCTAGGGGGATCTAAGAGGACAGAAAACAGACCCTAGAACTGCTTGCAAAATTTTCGCCGACTTACTTGCATTTATTTCGCAACACTACTGTTAGGCATCCTCAAAATCTTGTTTGATCGTGAGGTAGTAGCATACAAGATTATTCTGAAAAATTTATTGAAAACTTGATAGTACCCTGAAGGGTACTTTTAAAATAGATTTGATTGCGTTTGAATGTGGATTTAGCGATCGCCGCCATCCTCAATCATATAAGTTGCTGAGTTAACTTAGCTAGCTAGCTGTACCACCCCAGTTTTTGTGAATAGTCAAGGGCCATTAATCAACAGTTAATGTTTTGACTGTTGGCTCTAGTTTATTAACTCGATTAACGAATACCGGGTCTTGGTACTACTGGATTTTCCACGGCTTCTCTATACTTTTCTACTTCCTCTGAGAAGCCAATAGGCAGAACGGCTTCAACGTTTTCATGGGGACGAGGAATGATTACCCAGGTTTCTAGAGTACCACCATGAACCTGTTCTACAGCTGCTATACCAGCAGCTACAGCGGTTTTTACCTCTTGAATATCACCCCGTATATTCACTGTAAAGCGAGCGCTACCAGCTCTTATATATCCTACGAGGGTGACTCGACCAGCTTTCACCATCGCGTCTGCTGCTGCTAAAACAGCAGGAAAACCCTTAGTTTCAATTGATCCAACTGCCTGCAGTGGCATTGGTTGTCTCCTATATCAGTAAACTTAATGTGGCGCTACCAAATAATTGTACGAAGGTTCCTACATATTTTATATAGGTTTGTCATTCAGAAAATGCGGAATGGTTCTGATTTCTTGGTGAAATGGATGGGTAGAACACTTTCCACATTCTCTGGAGGGTTAGGAACAATGTAGTGGGTAACGACCTTACCACCACTACCTTGAGCTTGCTTTCCAGCTTCTATACCTGCTTCGACGGCTCTTTTGACTTCCGCAACTTGTCCCCGGACGGCAACTACAAACTGAGCACTTTCTGCTAGACCATAATATACAAGAGTAACTTCGGCAGTTTTTACCATTGCGTCTGCTGCTGCTAAAACAGCAGGAAAACCTAAAGTTTGAATTACTCCAACCGCCAGTGGCATGGCTTGACTCTCCAAAAGTTCGGGCAGATGTGTTATTTATTCTAAGCGGCTTCACAACAGGGGGACAAGGAGGAATTTTTTCCCTTGTTTTCTTGCTGTTCCTTCTAACTTTCTTTGAATTGATTTTGACGATACTGCTATGC
>JANZYY010000823.1 GCA_026419705.1 Fischerella sp. | reverse complement strand
TGTTAACATCCCACAAAACTGAGACAGAAATTATTGCTGCCTTATCTAGCGGTGCAGATGCATACTGTATTAAAGGAGCAAATGTAGAGCGACTTTTAAGTGCGATCGCCGCTGCTGTTGAAGGTGCAACCTATCTAGATCCCCAAATTGCCAGACGAGTAATTGAAAATCTCAAGCCACCTTCCCCCAAAGGAAATATAGCTAATCTCTCCGAACGCGAGTTAGAAGTGTTGAAACTGATGGTAGAAGGCTATAGCAACCCAGAAATTGCTGAAAAACTTTATCTCAGTCCCAACACAGTCAAAACTCACGTGCGAGGGATTATGAATAAATTATCTGTCGACGATCGCGTACAAGCAGCAGTTACAGCCTTACGTTCTGGGTTAGTTTAAAAGACATTCCGCCGTTCCAAGTAGTAGTTGTCTTGAATGCGCCGCAAATCGTCTGCTATTTGGCAAGCAGTGCGGCGACGTCTCGCAATAGTGTTGAGATGAGATTCTGATTCCGGATGAGAATTTTGTGGAATCCAGTCTTTGCTGCCAGTGTTGAAAATCAACAAGAACATGGTAGTTTATCCTAAATTCCGCAGAATCTCTAATGTAGAACTAGCAGCAGCGATCGCACCTCACCCAGCTGATATCACCTGATGGGGTGAATGTTGGTAGTTGGTAGTTGGTAGTTGGTGGTTGTTGGTTGAGAATCTTTCCAAACAACAAACAACAAACAACTCCTAAAGTTTTATATCTACCGCCAGGTTGTGTTTTGGAATTATTCAAACTAAGGGGTGATGAGCAATCAGATCGTAAACTGACAAAATCTGACTAGCTCGCAAAGGGTCAGGAAATGCAGATTAAATCTTGGATGGTGATTGGAGGCGTAACTTTATTAGTTGCTTTAGGTGCTAACTTCATCACTCCTGGCGATCGCAAATGGTTTAACCGCTTACAAAGGCCCAGATGGCTGACGTTTGAGGGTGCAATTCCAATTATTTGGACTACAGTATTTATTTGCGGTGCTTGGTCAGCTTATATTGTTTGGGAAAATAACCCAGGAAGTACAACAACTTGGTTATTAATGGGATTATATCTACTTTTAGAAATTGTTACGGTTGCCTATACTCCTGCGATGTTCAGAACTCGCAGATTGAGGGTAGGTACCATTATTGGTGGGACAGGTTTTGCGATCGCGGTGATATTGGCGATCGCAGTTTTACTAATTTCTGGTTGGGCAACATTGTTACTCGTACCTTATTTATTGTGGAGTCCTATCGGAACTTATACTACTAAAGTCATGGAACGCCTCAATCCCCAAGATGCTTAAATACTTTTTATATAGTTTTTAATTTCAAGTTCTTTTTCAAGGATCGGTATCTCTGATTCTAGCTTGTCATATCGATACGATTTAATCTCTCCGGTTTCTATAAAGCCTAGCTTTTTCCAAAAGGGAAGTACAATTTCATTGGTAAGGATAATACCGATTCTGACTTTTTTAATGCCATTCCAACTGCAAATGTTTGATTCCAAGATGCGATAAGCAGCCGTTCCGATACCTTTGTGCTGATGCACTTCATCAATGAGCAGCATGTCAAATGGCTTGCACAGCTAACTCGTCCTCGGTGGCTAGTTTTTGAGCCTTTAATTCCCCTCATTTGGACTGTGATTTTTGTGTGCGGCGCTGCTTCAGCATATCTTGTTTGGCAAAAAATCCAGAAAGTTTAAGTAGTTCAACCTAATTAAATATAAGATAAAAAGGAAGTAAAAATTGAAGTGAGTCAATGCCTGCTCCAATC
>JANZYY010000822.1 GCA_026419705.1 Fischerella sp. | reverse complement strand
CGGCAGCGTCAGATGTGTATAAGAGACAGATATCAATACCTTCAAATGAATCTGCAGTTGTTGCCTGCACTGTGTACTCAGTTCCCATAAACTCTATTTTCTTACCTGCAGAACGCTCAGTTGCCAATAACCTTAATTCACCGAGTGGGAACTTGCGTTGCTCCAACACTAATAAAAATTCCTGACCTACTGCGCCGGTTGCACCGACAATCGCTACATTATATTTTTTCACTTTTAAAACCTCCATTTAACAATATTTATAATTAATATAATATAATTATTCCAGCCAAAACCATAAAATTCTTCCTAACTGCTAATTTATCCAATATGTCACTTGAATTATTCACTATGTACGAAACCATTAACAATGGTTTCGTACATAGACTCAAATCTAACTCCTAAATGTTTCAATTAAAACAGGCTGAATCTGTTCTCCCTTTAGTGCATAATCAATCGTATCCTTAATAAGATCCATTTTTGCTACCAGTGAGCTTTTCTTTCCTACTGGATCATCCTGCCCAAAAGGAACAAAATAGACATTTCTTACGCACATTAGTAATCCAATATTTTTAGCGTTAAGACCAAGGCCATCATTAGTAGAAACTGCAATTACAACAGGACGTTGGTTACGTAGCTGTGCTTTGGCAGCCATCAAAACCGGTGTATCGGTAATACCATAGGCCATTTTTGCAGTTGTATTTCCAGAACAAGGCGCAACAACCATAACGTCAAGTAACTTTTGTGGCCCAACCGGTTCTGCCCCTACAATACTGCAAATTGGCTTTCTTCCTGTAATTGCTTCAATTTTATCCTTCCAGTCAGCAGCTAAACCAAATTTTGTGTCAAAGTCATTTGCATTATACGATAAATATGGAATCAATTCCGCACCTTCGGCTACTAAGTCTTCCATTACTTTGACTACCTTTGAAAATGTACAAAATGAACCTGTTAAACCAAACCCAATCTTCTTACCTTCCAAGCTCATTATCGGCACCCCCCACAATATTGCTTCTATTCTGGTGGTCCTGACAGATAAGCTTTGGCATAATGCGGGCAAGAATTTGACCGGCAGTTTTGGGAGCGACTTTGGCAGGTAATCCAGGAGCAAAAATTGCTTTTAAACCTAGCTCCTTTGCAGCGGCAAAATCTGTGCCCCCAGGGGCACTTGCTAGGTCTATTATCAGAACATCTGGCAGACAATTCTTCAGTACATTATACGTTAAAACCATTGCTGGCGCTGTATTATGGATGATATCAAACTCTGAGATGATTGAACCTACTTCCGAAACATTACCTACTACAAAGCCCATTTCCTCCGCTCTTGCGAGTTTTCCAGGATCACGTGACAGCACAGTTACTTTAGCGCCAAGTCCCACTAGCATCCTCGCAAGCGTCTGACCAATTCGCCCAAATCCGATAATCAGATTACGGCTACCATGAATCGTTATCGGAAGCTGCTCCATTGCAATTTGAATTGCTCCTTCAGCTGTCGGGATAGAATTATAAATTGCAATATCTTCAAATTCCGCTACTTCAATAACCCTAAAGTTATACTTTCTTCCCAGGTTTTTTAAATAGGGCTTTGCATAGCCTACATAAAACGGCGTTCCATTCGGAAGTCTAGCAACCATTTCTTCAGTCAGTAACAAGGGTTTCTTCGTATATATTGTACGAAGATATCCTCTTTCATCGGTTCCACCCATTGCACCAATTACTACATCTACTCCGTCTATAGCTTCTTCGATGTTATCAACCAGATCAATACCTGGCAATTCCAACACACCTTTATCC
>JANZYY010000821.1 GCA_026419705.1 Fischerella sp. | reverse complement strand
CAAGTCCTAGCCCATCGCTGTGCCTACCTCAATGGATTATTGTCGGTTTGAGCCACTTTCAAAACTGAGATGCTCCCCTTCTAATTTCCCATGTACAGGACATACCAGCAGGAAAAGTTACTAAATCGCCTTTGCCCAATTGCACTGGTTGTCCGCCATCGGGAATAACAATAACATCGCCTTCTAAAAAGTAGCAAGTTTCTTGAGTGTCATAAGTCCAAGGAAATTTGGAGACTTCTTTTTGCCAAATTTCCCATTGATACACACCTAACTGGTTAAGACGTTCTTGACTGGGTTGACGCTCAATTTTAATTTCCATGCTTTGCCTTCTCATCGTCTATTCAACAGTAAGACTGGATGTCTTCACCACACCGATCTACTAAATAACACAAAGCACGAAAACGCAAGCCCACAAATTGGTCGTAAAAAGGATTCAGCTTGCACATAGGAGGTATATGAACAATCTTACGACCAAATAATGTAATATCGCGCTCAAAAGGACAGTGAGCAGGAATCAGTTTCGCAATCAATTTTGCAAATTTAGGATTTTGAATTTCTAAGGAATCTAACCATTGACGCAACGGTTCTAACAACTCATTTTTAACTCTAATCAGTAGGTTTTTACTTTCTAATTGATGATGTCCGAGAGTGGGGTTAATAAAAACTGAGTAGACAATTTGTTCATTGTTGGTTTCTAGCATAATCAATTTACCCTCCAATTCTGGGTACTATTTCTATTGCAACTTACTTAATTACTGAAATTTATTCCGTTAAGTACAAAATAGCAAATAAAACCCTTAGCAGTTCACTTTTGCGGTTATTAATTCCTAATATTGTATATATCCTATTCCTATTTACTATCTTGAATGTAATTTGTTCGCCCTGGAAATCAACAGTACCTATAGGTGTAAATTTGCACGCAAAAGCTGGAGTTTTCTCTTTCTCCAGCATGATTTCAATAGGAAGAGACTGTCATGATTGTTGATTTTAAGAAGTTTATTATCCTATAAAAAGTTATTTCTTTTACAAAAATTTACGATTAATTTACCTAAATTTACCTAATAGTATAAATCCTCATAATTTGATCAACATAAGCAACTATGAAATTTTTTGTAGTTTGCTATGATTATTCATCAGAAAAAATGGTGATTTAGAGTTGTGAAAATAACTAAACCAGCTTTACTTTGGCTTTGTGCTGCTATCCTGATTTTTGGGCTGATAGGATGCGATCGCCTTTTTCCTTCTGGTGATTTAGTAGAACGAGTCAGCGATGGCGATACTCTGAAGGTGAAAGATGCAAAAGGCGATGAATTCATTGTGCGTTTCGCCTGTGTGGATGCACCAGAAATACCCCATTCCCAAAGGGAAAGAGAAAGTAAAATAGCTAGCGATCGCAATCAGTTTAGCTGGGGTATGAAAGCGCAACAAAGGGTGCAGGAGTTAGTTAGACAAGCAGGCGATCGCGTCACTTTAACAATCACAGATAGCGATCGCTATGGACGCAAAGTTGCAGAAGTGCGGTTACGAAATGGTACGTTTATCCAGGAAGTGTTAGCGCGTGAAGGGTTGGCGCTGGTTTATCGTCCTTATTTAAATAAGTGTCCCAACAAAGAAATAATTGTGCAAGCCGAAGTACAAGCAAAGCAACAACGACGGGGTATTTGGGGCGATCCGAAATTCACCTTTCCTTGGGAGTATCGCGCTTTAAATAGGAAATGAACAGATCGTTAATTCCCCCTCGCCCGCCTTCAAAAAGGGGGAAATAGCAAGATTTGTGGCGTTGCTGATTTCATGTA
>JANZYY010000820.1:1503-1800 GCA_026419705.1 Fischerella sp. | reverse complement strand
AGGTAGAGATGGTGAAGAACATCCGCATCCAGCCGGGTGTACCACTGGTAAACATATGGTGTACCCAGACGAACAAACCCACAAGGCAGATAGCCAGGCTGGAATAGGCGATCGCTTTATATCCAAAAATTGGTTTGCGGGCATGCACGGGAATGACTTCGGACATGATGCCGAAGATGGGCAGAATCATCAGATAAACTGCTGGATGGGAATAGAACCAGAATAGGTGTTGGTAGATGACGACGTTACCGCCTGCATCTGGTTTAAAGAAGGAAGTACCAAAGTTGAGGTCAAACA
>JANZYY010000820.1:0-1493 GCA_026419705.1 Fischerella sp. | reverse complement strand
GGTGTAGATAACAGTGCTAAGACAGAAGTTGCCAAAATCGCCCAGCAGAATAAGGGAACCTGATCCCACTTCATGCTGGGAACTTTCATAAACAAGATGGTGATGACAAAGTTCAGCGAACCCAAAATTGAGGAAGTTCCTACCAAGACAATGGCAAGTATCCACATCGATTGGGCAATGGGGGCAGTAACCAGGCTTAGAGGTGGGTAAGCTGTCCAACCAGATTGGGAACCGCCGAAGAAGAAACTAGCTAACACCAGTAAACCTGCGGGTGGGTTCAACCAAAAGGCGATCGCATTTAGTTTCGGGAAAGCCATATCCCTAGCACCCACCATCAATGGCACTAGGAAGTTGCCAAATCCCCCTATCGCACTCGGGACGATCCACAAAAATATCATGATCGTCCCATGATTGGTCATGAAAGCGTTATACAGGTTTGGGTCGAGTAAATCTGCATCGGGTGTTGCTAATTCGGCACGCATGGCGATCGCCATCAGTCCACCGATAAGATAGAACAAAAACGCTGTCACTAAATATTGAATGCCGATGACCTTGTGGTCAACATTAAACGTGAAGTAGTGATACCATTTCCACGCTTGGTGATGATGAGTGGATTCAGTAACCACAACTCCAGTGGCTTCACTTCCAGGTAGTTGATTCCGGGGAATTTCTAACGTCATATTTTAGTCCTTTGTTGTTTGTTGTTTGTTGTTTGTTGGTTGTTCCAATCAATCACCAACTCACAACTATTGACTAATGACTATTGACTACCCCAAATTTTTGGGCGTAGGGAGCGAGAAATTCTGACTTTGATAACTCAGCAGCGTTAACAGCAACAGCTTGTTTCAATCTCTCTGACTGCTGTGCGATGCTGTTTTCTGTTAACCAGCTTTCATACTCTTCGGGAGTATGGACTACTACTTGTGACCTCATGGAACCGTGGTAACCACCGCACAATTCTGTACAAACTACGGGATATGTACCAACTTTAGTTGCGACAAATCGTAGTTTGGTGGGTATACCAGGAATTGCATCTTGCTTGAGGCGAAATTGCGGTACCCAAAATGAGTGGATCACATCTGTAGCAGAAAGGTTGAGTTGTACGTCAGCACCGACTGGGACGTGTAATTCACCGGTAGTAATACCAATGTCGGGATAGTTGAAAATCCAGGCAAACTGCATCCCTGTTACATCTACAACTAAGTCTGCCTTTTTGCCTTGTTCGTTAGTACCTGCGCCAATACCAATGTTAGGGTCATTTGCTGGCGCAGCCATTTCTGGTTCCATCTCAGAGGTTTTGCTGAGGGTTGTTGCGATCGCACTTGCTGGTATCTGGGCGACATGAGCTGGGGTATGGCTGTGACCGCCCACAATGACCTGAACACACGTCACCTTGCGGGCCAGTTCCTGGTCTTGCAGGTAGCCCAGGTGGGAGAGTACCACGATGTACTTCACGCCCCTGGCTAACAACTCCACCACAGCCTGCTGGGTAG
>JANZYY010000819.1 GCA_026419705.1 Fischerella sp. | reverse complement strand
CAGTTATGTTGTCTGGAACTTCTAGTCTTTCTAGGGCTACTCCCAAGCCATAAGAATGTGCTGGTAGGATAAAGTAACTGCCATTTGCATCTGTATTTAGTGGTGTCGGTTCTAGATTCTGAGGATTAAAGTTTTTGGGGTCCACTACAGTTCCAGGAATGTGGCGAAAAATTCGGAACTCGACCGGCGAAAGCCTTATGTCATAGCCATAGGAAGATAGGCCATAGCTGATGACATGGCGTAAGGTTGGAGTCTCATGGTCTTTAATTTCTCGAATCAAACTTGGCTCAAAGGGAGTAATCATGCCCTTTTGGGCCATCTGAGAAATCCAAATATCGTTCTTAATCACAAGTTGATAGCAATCAAAATCAAATAAATAGGATACCTTGAATGCTAGCGATCGCAAACAAAAAGGATTTTTTTATTCAAAATTACTTAAGGTTGATGACTGCGGCGGATATCCGTGATCTGATCTGCTAAGTTTAGAATCGATTTGGGCATATCTGGTCCTGTGAGAATGATATCGATATGAGAGGGACGTTTTGCTAGAAATGCTAGAACCTCTGTTTCAGGAATCAAGTCAAAGTTAATCGCTAAACTTAATTCATCTAAAACAACGAGAGAATACTTAGCTTCACATACAACCTTTTGTGTATATTGCCACAACTTTTGCAGGGCTTGAGTTTCGGATTCGTCAAGGTGTGGTGTATCAATACAACGAGGCAGATCGCAGCGAATCCAATCTAAATTTTGTCCTAGCCGAACCGGATGTTCGTGCCCTTGGCGGATGCCTCCCTTGAGAAATTGGACTACTAGCACTGGTGTACCCTGACCGGCGATTCTCAGTGCTTGAGCCATAACAGTAGTAAAAAAATTACGATGATTGCTGGTGAAAACTTGTACGAGACCCTCTACGGCATATGGTAAGCTAAGGGTCGGATTTCCGTTTAAGGTTTCTAGTTGGGCAACCATAGGTAAATGTTCAAAAAATTACAAATAATTAAAGCACTTTTTCTGAGGTTAGTTCTGGTAAAACTGCTTGTATAATCAAGCTATTTTTAAGAAGTTGTAGTGAATTTTGCAAACTGCATTCTTAGTCAAACATTACGTTTGTACCGAAGTCAAGAGCTATTACATTTTCAATTTTTCATCTTGTTCATGCAGTTGATTGTCAAAATTCAAACATCTAACCGGAAGTTTACATCAAAGACAAAGCCGGGATTGCAATGTCAGCTTCTGAAAAACTTCTGAAATGTCTGGATATGAAATTTACCTTTTGTTTGTCAAAACAGATTCAGACAATTGTGAAATTGACAGAGATACTAGGAGTGAATTGTTGTGAGATTGGTGATTCTGGGAGGTTCAGGAGCAGGAAAAAGCACTCAAGCACAATGGCTTAGCCAATATTTTGATATTCCTGTAATTGCCACAGGGGAAATTTTGCACCAAGCAATGGCAAAATTTACTGACTTGAACCATCTCACCCAACCATGCGTACCAACAGGGGAATTGATTCCAGACGAAATAATCGTTGAATTCATCCTAGCTCGACTGAAGCAGCCTAATTTTAACCGTGGTTGGGTGTTAGAAGGTTATCCCCGCACTGCTTTTCAAGCAGAAGAACTGGATTTTTTGTTAAATGACCTAGGACAAGATTTAAACTGGGCAATTTACTTACAAGTACCACATGCGGTTATGGTCAGCCGTGCTTTAGGTCGTTCTCTCCCTGATGACCAACCAGAAATTGTACAGCGCCGCGTCGAATTATTCTACGATCGCACTGTTCCGATACTGGAATATTA
>JANZYY010000818.1 GCA_026419705.1 Fischerella sp. | reverse complement strand
AAGGTGATGCGAAATTTACAAGCAATACCAGAAATTAACCGGGAAACAATCTTAGTAGTGCCTTACACAGACTCTGGTTGGGCACCCATGTTGGTTAGAGCTGGAGGATTGATTTCTGAAGCTGGGGGAAGGCTTTCACACGGAGCGATCCTAGCCCGAGAGTATGGTATCCCTGCTGTTATGGATGTGCATAATGCTACCTGGATGTTGCAAGATGGTCAGAAAGTACGGATTGATGGAACCAGGGGTATTGTGGAAATATCTAACGACCTCAGACCAGAATAAGGGAGAGTGGGAGAGTGGGAGTGGGCATTGGGCATAGTTAACAACCACTAACTATTAACTACTAACCACTAACTCTTGTTGCTAGTGTAGAAAAAACAACTGTACTCAGTACAGTGCTGGCGATCTCAAAAGAGGGGAACTTTATGCCACATACGATTGTTACCGAAGTCTGTGAAGGCGTCGCCGATTGCGTAGACGCCTGTCCAGTTGCATGTATTCATCCTGGGCCGGGCAAAAATATCAAAGGAACTGATTGGTACTGGATTGATTTTGCTACCTGCATTGACTGTGGCATATGCATCCAGGTTTGCCCAGTAGAAGGGGCGATCGTTCCAGAAGAAAGACCAGATTTGCAAAAAACGCCATCATAGTTCATGGTCAATAGTCAAAGTCAATAGTTATTTTTGGCTTGACTATTGACTAAATATTATTAACCACTAACCACTAACCACTAACTAATGACCATTGACTAATGACTAATGAGTATTTGTTAGAAGTTCAAAATGTCCATGCTGGATACATCAAAGATGTAGATATTCTGCAAGGTGTAAATTTTTGTGTTTACCCTGGGGAACTGGTGACAGTAATTGGTCCCAATGGTGCAGGTAAATCAACTTTGGCCAAAGCCATTTTTGGGTTATTAACTCCCCATACGGGCACAATCACCTTCAAAGGAGAAAACATCACCGGGCTAAAGCCGAATCAAATTGTGCAGCGGGGAATGTGTTACGTACCGCAAATTGCTAATGTCTTTCCTTCGCTGACAGTGGAAGAAAACTTGGAAATGGGTGCTTTTGTGCGTAATGCGCCTCTGCAACCACTCAAAGAGAAAATATTTACTATGTTTCCCAGGCTTAGCGATCGCCGTCGCCAACGTGCTGGAACTCTCTCGGGTGGTGAACGCCAGATGTTAGCTATGGGAAAGGCTTTGATGTTAGAACCCAGCTTACTGCTTTTGGATGAACCTTCCGCAGCTTTGTCTCCCATTCTGGTAACTCAGGTGTTTGAGCAGATTAAAGAAATTAACCAGGGAGGCACAGCAATTGTACTGGTAGAGCAAAATGCTCGTAAGGCTTTAGAAATGGCTCACCGGGGTTATGTGTTGGAGTCTGGACGTGAGGCAATTACAGGTTCTGGTCTAGAATTATTAAATGACCCGAAAGTAGGCGAATTGTATCTGGGAACGAGTAAGACGCGTTAACAGTATCTTGGTTGGCTGGAAAGTTTTTTGTTCGTTAGTTTTTTTTTACACAACTGTTGATGATACATTAGAAACAAACTTTCAAATTTCAATCTTACATAAAGAGAATAAAATGCAACACACTCAGTGGCGAAATCGACGCACTATCACGTGTATTGTTGGTATTGCTCTGCTGGCTGGATTATTACCCCATGCTCTGCATTCACAGTCCGCATTTGCAGATACGCAGGTTTATTCGTTGTGGGGTTCGCCAGGTAATTCAGTTGACCCCGATACTCAACCCGTGGAAGTAGGGGTAAAGCTGCGTAGTGATGTAGAT
>JANZYY010000817.1 GCA_026419705.1 Fischerella sp. | reverse complement strand
GAGACAGGAACACGCCATCGGGCCGCGATGGGAATAACTGAGCGGGTCGAAAATTGCATTTGTGTCGTTGTATCTGAAGAAACAGGTTCTATTTCTCTAGCGGAGAGGGGAACTCTAAATAGACCACTGACGATCACGAAACTGAAAGAGTCTTTAGAGGCTCGATTTTCACCAACTGTAGATCGAGAAGCTGTTGCTCCTACTTTACTTGGTTTGGGTCGTCGGATTCGTAGTCAGGCTTTAGCACTGTTTTCACGTTTACTCGGATTACCATCGACCGCATCGCGAGATAAAAAATGACAGCACAACAAACTGAACTACAATATCTGCCCCCTGACTTGAAAAGAGAACTACTGCCCAAGCACGTTGCGGTGATTATGGATGGCAATGGTCGATGGGCAAAGCGTCAAGGGCTACCTCGAATTATGGGTCATAAACGGGGAGTAGATGCGTTAAAGGATTTGCTCCGCTGTTGTAAAGATTGGGGAATTGAAGCACTGACAGCCTATGCTTTTTCGACCGAAAACTGGGGAAGGCCGCATGAAGAAGTAGATTTTTTAATGACCCTATTTCAGCGGGTTTTGCGTCAAGAACTACAGGAAATGGTCAATGAGAATGTACAAATTAGGTTTGTGGGCAATTTGATTTCTTTACCGCGATCGCTACAAGCAGAAATTTCTCGTTCGGTAGAACAAACAAAAGATAATCGCGGTATCCGGTTTACTGTAGCAACTAATTATGGAGGTAGACAAGAAATTATCCAAGCTTGCCGGGCGATCGCTGAACAAGTCCAGCAAGGTTTAATACAACCAGATGAAATTGACGAGGCGACATTTGAACGTCACCTTTATACCACTGGTATCTGTGACCCAGATTTATTGATCCGCACTAGTGGAGAAATGCGAATCTCGAATTTCCTGCTTTGGCAAATAGCTTATTCAGAAATTTATATAACTGACACCCTCTGGCCAGATTTTGACCGCAGCGAATTCCATCGTGCTTTGTGTGCCTACCAGCAGCGGGAGAGGCGGTTTGGGAAAGTGTAACGACTGGTTAGTGGTTAGTGGTTGGTGGTTGGTAGTTAGTGGTATTTTTTTACTACTATCTACTATCTACTATCTACTATCTACCTACTAACTATTATTTACGGCCCGGAAAACACTGCTTGTTCGATATCTTGCCGACTCAGAGAATACTTGAAGGCGCGTTGGATATCTTGCCCATCTTCTGCAGCGTGGAGATATCGGACGATGATTTGCTCTACATCAAGCCAAAGTTCGGCTTCCCAGGAGGGACGCTGTACGTGCCAACAGTGCAGTTGCTTTTCATCTTGTTGACAGCCTTGTTCTTTCAACCACTGCTCAATTTCCGGGAGGGGATGGTTATACAGTGGTGTGTCAGGGGGAGGAAGAGACATAGGAATTATCAATTATGAATAGATATGAATAGATGGATAGTGAATTTTTCCAGAGAATTGTTAGGATATATCAGTATTTCTCAATAGTAATTTATCATTGAGATATTTTGTTGGGTGAATTCCCGCTGTAGTGCAGGAGTTGGTTGTACGGGTTGTGTTTGGAAAGCAGCCTCACCACGAGTTAAGCCAATGGCGATCGCTAGTAGCAAGCAACCCAAAAATGTTATACCCAGGATAAACAAAGCAAAAATTTCACCTGATGAGAGGGGGCGATCGCTAGCCTCTAGGTAAGCTGATTTAGACCAGTCATAGGAATAAGAAACAGGATGGTTTAAATCGGGTGGTGCTTGAATGATCCCAAAGCGGGAATAACCAATTTTTAAGTCGTAACT
>JANZYY010000816.1 GCA_026419705.1 Fischerella sp. | reverse complement strand
TAGCTATACCTTGTTCGCCATTTTCTGCTTCTCGTACTTCCAAACCTAGAGGTGCTAATTGTTTGAGCAAAAATTGGCGATGCTCCCAAGTATCTTCTACCAGCAGCAGACGATAAACAGGTTGATTTGGTGCTAAGCATTTAACCTTTTGGTGTGACGACCGATCGATCTGTGACATCTCTGCTACGTTGATTGGAATATCGAATGCAAATATACTTCCTTGCCCTACTACGCTTTTGACAGTAATGTCTCCGCCCATTAACTGTACAAATTTACGACTAATTGCCAGCCCTAGACCTGTGCCTTCTTGCGATCGCTTCCCTGCTTCAGTCTGGACAAAAGCTTCAAACAAATTGTTAATTTCCTCTGAAGCGATCCCGGGACCAGTATCTTCGACTTCAAAGTGAATTGTGATTTTTCCTTGGTCATGCACTGATGACAAAGGAACGGCGGGTGCTACCACCGAACGCCAGTCGCGATCGCAGCAGGGATCTTCCGAATGTCTCGGTGCAGGAAACCCCCGCGCCCCAGAGCAAGCTGGCGACACATGAGACAGCATAGTCTTGGGAGTGACAGATGACACCCTCAGCGTTACTCTTCCTGTTTGAGTGAACTTGAGGGCATTACCAAGCAAATTCAGCAGGACTTGCCGCAGTTTACTCTCATCGGCAATGATATATTGCGGTACTTGTGGTGCACGTTCAAAGATCAGGGTGAGTTGCTTAGCCACAGCTTTGAGGCGCAGCATCTCTTCTAGACTATTTAGCAGGTTATATAAATCAAACTTCTTTTCATTCAGTTTAGTTCTGCCTGCTTCAATCTTAGACATTTCTAATACATCGTTAATTAATTGCAGCAGGTGCTGACCATTTTTGTTGATAATCTCGAGATACTCCCGATGTTCGCTCCAGCAGGAAGTATCGTCGTACATGATTTGGGAAAAACCCAAAATGCTATTGAGAGGAGTGCGAAGTTCATGGCTCATGGCTGCCAAAAAATGGCTTTTGGCGCGGTTTGCTGCTTCAGCGGCTTCTTTAGCATGTTGCAATTCAATTTCAGCTTGTTTGCGATCGCTAATATCCCGTGCCACCCAAAGCACCGATCGATCTGATATGGGAGAAATACTGGCGCTAAACCAAATGTTATGTCCTTGCCAAGACAAACTGTAATCAAAATAAAGTGTCTGCTGTGAATCTAAAGCCTGCTGAATTTTTCCCAACCATATCCCAGCCGTCTGCTCCTCAAAAAATTGTTCTACTGTCTGACTAATCACATCAATATCGTTTACATGCTCTTGATTTGGTCTAGTTGGTAGAATTTTTATACTGCCGAACTGGCTACCTTGAATATTCACTATTAGTACAACATCCGACATTGCCTCAAAGACTTTACGCATCTGAGCTTCAGAATTTCGCAGCTTATGTTCGAGTAATTTGCACTTGTTAATTTCTTTGTGAAGTTGCTGACTCAACTTTCTGAATTTGCATGCCTGACGATCAACTAGATTCATATATCCTTCACACAGATTTTAAACTTTTTGCCAGTACTGATAGTGTATGGTTAAATTTAAAAGTTAATACTATCTGCTTAAGTAACTTGATCGTAAATTCCGCATTCACCTTAACTATATAAATTAGTACTTCAAATTCAGTATATTTCTGTATATAATACCATTTGCTATGGAATTTATCAAAAAACCATAACATGATTCTATGTGGGGATTGGGCATTGAGAATAGGGAACAGGAAATTGGCAATTGGGGATTGAAGTACCGATTGTTCCTATGCCCCATGCCCGATGTCCCCATAC
>JANZYY010000815.1 GCA_026419705.1 Fischerella sp. | reverse complement strand
AGATGTGTATAAGAGACAGCACCTACACCGACGCGATCGCCCCGATGTAAACCTGCTAAAGCTAAAGATAAAGTTGCATGCAAACCCCAGTCAAATCGCTGCAAACCTTGCACTCTTGCAGTCATCAATCGCCCCCGATCTAGCAAAATCAGCAAAGTTTGCTCTTGTTCTGGTTCTAACACCTTCACTAATGGTGGTGAATTACCGTAACCCACCCGACGCGCAGTTGCTTTCCAATCAATCAGCCGCAAATCATCGCCCGTACGATAGTTACGCAGTTCGGTAAACTCTGTACCCGTACCTGCGTGGCGAAATTGACGTATAGAACCAGAAGATTGCAGTGTCAGACGCACAGAAAGCGATCGCAGTCCCACCAAATCTGGATAAACCCAAACTTTGAAACTTTGGGGAATTTTCCAATCATCCCAAGCTAACCCCCAAGCACCGAGTTGTCGTACCTGAATATCACCCCAAGAAAATTCTCCCCGCTGTGTTGGCTGAACAGTATAAGTCAATTCCTGAGTAGTTTGACTGGGAATCACAGTGCTTAGTGTTGGCTCAGACACTCTCAACTCAGCTGGGTAATAGTCGCGAATTTGAATTACAGCCTTTGTCTTTCCCGATGTAACTCGCAGCACAACCGGGTTATCTCGCCCCACGGACAATCGCGGTAGTAATTCGCGTAACACCTGTACTCGGTGACGGCGAACTCGCACAGCATCCACAACCATCAATGTCAAGGCTACCGTATCAAATAGCAAAATAAAGGTGATACTAGTGGAAATACTAAGAAATGTAGCTAAAATGGGGGCGATCGCGATTGCCAATATTAATAAAAAATAGATGCGTTTTGCAGGTACCATTTCTGAAAAGATGGGGAAAATAGGGGAAATAAGGTAATGCTGGCAAAAAGATGCTGGCGATCGCATTTATTCTTTCCCAAACAGTTGCTTTTCCAGCTGGGCAATATCCTGCATCGAGTTTTGTAACCATTCTTGAATACTTGCTTCCCATCCCTGAGTAAACTCGGTGTTCAACCAAGTATCAACAATTGCCAAAGCGTCTTCCGGTGAAGTAATAAAACCTCCCAAAGTGAGGATATTGGAGTTATTGATTGAGCGAGATTTTTCAGCAGCATTGGGATTCTCGCACACAGCTGCATAAACACCAGGGTGCTTGTTAGCAACGATTGCCATCCCCATACCGGTGCCACATACTAGAATACCCCGTTGTGCTTGTTGATTTCCTACCCTTTGAGCTACTGCAGTTGCAGTCTTATAATAAGGTGTGGTGGCGGTGCGATCGCTCACACCTAAGTCTTCTACCTCCATTCCTTTATTAATTAGATGTTGCTTAACTGCTTCTTTGATTTCAAACCCGTATAAATCTGCTCCTAGTGCGATTTTCATGGCTATTTTCCTCACCTAGTTTTAGAAAAATCTAACTGTTGTGATTACAGTTATCTCTCAAACTCTTACCTGCGCGCTGGTTCACTGCTGCGCGTCTACGTTTCCTTCATGTCCTTTATAGTTATTTTTTTGACACTCCTGCGTAAGTCCTAAGATACTTTCCCATTAAGCTCGCATTTATTTACAACTTTTTCATCTTGGTACTGCTACTTTATTTAGTATGGACGCGATCGCCGCATCTATTTGCAAACCGTCTAGCAGTGCTTCCGGTTTGAGAATCAGGCGATGACGCAACAATGGAGCTGCTACTGCTTTCACATCATCTGGAGTGACAAAATCCCGTCCTGCTAGGTATGCTCTTGCTTGGGCTGTGACAAACCAAGAATTATCATCGCG
>JANZYY010000814.1 GCA_026419705.1 Fischerella sp. | reverse complement strand
GGTAAGTATTGTTTGTAGTTAGCGCTTCAGCGCGAAAGCGCCGACTACAAACCCCGCAAACTTGCTTTGGCAAACCACTAGAGACAGAGTCTCCAAACCTCGTTACCACCCTTCAGGGGTGGTAAGAACTAACCTTTGGAAAGGTTAGGAATGATGGGGTGATGGGGCTGGTAAGAAATCCCTACTTGTTGTCGATCCTCCTCCACTGGATCTGAGGAGGTTCAACTGAAACACCAGATTCAGTGCGAGGATCTGGTATGATAACCTGGGTTTTCTTGGGGACTTGAATCTTAGTCTTAGGTGGCAACAATTGACCATTAACGATGCTTGCTCCGCCGAGAGTTGTTCCCTGTGTGATGTAACCCGTTGCTAAAGAGGGGAGAATACCATTACCCTCTCTAACAACATCTTTAACGAGCATCAACTCGCTCGGAGAAACCTCTCGCGGCTTACCAACAAAAGGCTGGGATAAGTCACTATCTACTATACCAAGAAGGCGGTTCTGGTAATCGAAGGCATACCCAATTTTCTGTATTGAAGAAAGAGCCATTCCTTTTTTCTGTGCAATCTTTTTCGCTTCGTTTTCCAGATTGAAAGTCTTATCTTTTTCCTCAGCCTGGAGGAGCTTACGAATCTCTTCAAATGCCTTCATTGGTTCTCGGTCAGCTGCAAGTTGCTGGACTTCCTTGAAGACCCTGGAAGATATGGGCTTCTGCACCAGAAGGAGCTTATTGGGGACACTGTCTACCTCGACAGCTTCAAAGACTAGTTTTTCCACAACCTGGGTTTTTTCTCCTGTCCAGCGTTCGGACTGTAGTCGGAACGCTTCAGGCTGTGGATTGGGGGGAGTTAGTCCTGTATTGATAATCTCATTGGCAGATGGATTAGCTCCAATGAGAGTCACGATGTACTTGGTTACTTTTACTACATCAGCAGAAGTGCTAGCTCGTTTCACTCCACAAGAAGTTCCAAAAAAATCAAAGTTAAAGACTCCTCTTATACCCCATTCCGAGTCTTGGTTAGATCCAACTGTGTAGTCCCCGACCAAACCGACTCCAGATGTACAAGATAAAGCAAGGGACATTCCTCCCGAAATCCTGGCCGCCTGACCCTGTCCCGATTTTGCGAGAGAATACAATCGCTGAGCCGCTTCTGCTTGAGCAAAGACAGAGATTTTGTCTCCGACGGGACGTTGAAGCCCTCCGATGATTCCTAGGTTTCCAAAGGCAGTCTCAGAAACATCATCTCCCCCTGTGTTTCCAAAACCGAGAATGTTGCTGTAAACCCCAACATAACTGTTGTGACGAAGGGACTCGCCTGGCGAGTTAAATATGACTCCAGTAGTCAACCCTCCCACTCCAATGGCTCTGGAAGGGGCGGCGGGGTTGTACGTGGCTTGTCCAAACAGAAAGATATTTTGGGACAGACGATGGGTAACGGTGCCTTCAACTCCAGCAGCAGCGAAGGTACCACCTCCAGCAAACACAGAACCAGAAAAATTCGTATGCCCTACTCTTACCCTTCTCGCTCCAGTAAATGGTATGGAAATAGGAACGAGGTTTCCAACTTTTTTCTCTTTCTTCTTAGGCTCAGGCGGTTGGGGTTGTGGTTGCGGTTGTCCTTGAGAAGGTGGTTGTCCCTGTGGTTGTCCTTGGGAAGGCGGTTGTCCTTGGGAAGGAGGTTGCTCCTGAGAAGGCGGTTGTCCTTGGGAAGGCGGTTTTTCCTGAGAAGGCGGTTGTCCTTGGGAAGGTGGTTGCTCCTGGGAAGGCGGTTGCTCGTGAGAAGGCGGTTGTCCTTGGGAAGGCGGTTTTTCCTGAGAAGGCGGTTGTCCTTGGGAAGGTGGTTTTGCCTGGG
>JANZYY010000081.1 GCA_026419705.1 Fischerella sp. | reverse complement strand
ACTCTGCTGCATTCGTTGCCTACGATTGAGTACCAGTCAGCTTTAGCAGAAACTATTTCTGCCTTGGGTGGTTCTGGTGGTAGACTTTGCATCAAAAATCAAGCCTTCACTGAAAGCTTTGCAGACTGCTTGCAAGCTGATAGCGAGCATATCAAAGTTTATGCCTACGGCAAACAACCTGCGATCCCAGACCAGGCAAAATACAAATATATGGAGCAATATAGTGTCTGGCAGGAACGATATAAGTCTGGTAAATATAATATTTGGGCAATTTCAGACATCTATAAAATCCCTGGTTTGCGAAATCTGCAAGTTGCTTTTCGACCAACCAAAATTCGCAGCATTTTGATGATTCCACTCCATTATCGTCAAAAATTGCTGGGATATTTAAGTATCTTTCGGGACGAGTTTGAAACAAAAACCCTGTGGGCAGGAGAGTTTGACCCTGATGAGCGACAACGTCATCCCCGTTTATCGTTTGAGGTCTGGCAAGAATCGAAAACAGCACAAGCTCGTGAGTGGAATGCCCAAGAAATAGAACTGGCACGAGAGTTGGGTCAACAATTTGCCTTTGCAATTCATGAAAGTGAGTTATCTCAGCATCATGCACATATGCTCAGTATCATTGCCAAAAACCAAGCACAACAAGACACTATCAAGTTAGAACAGTCAATAAAACAACAACAGGCACTTTCAGGGGTTATTGCCAAAATCCGAGACTCTCTCGATCTAGAAACAATTTTTCAGACAACAACCAGAGAGGTTTGTCAGTTACTGCAAGCAGATCGGGTGAGCGTTTATCGTTTTAACTCGGATTGGGGTGGTGAATTTGTCGGTGATTTTGAAGCCGCTAACCTAGAGTGGTCACATATATCCAAACTCGGTATCAATACAGTCTGGAACGATACCTACTTACAAGAAACACAAGGGGGACGCTACCGCCATAATCAAACATTTGCAGTCGATGACATCTACCAAATGGGATTTACTCCCTGTCATCTCGAGATTTTGGAGCAGTTTCACATCAAAGCCTTTGCGATCGCTCCCATCTTTGTCCACCAAAAACTCTGGGGTTTGCTAGCAGTTTATCAACACTGCGGCCCCCGCCACTGGAATTCGTCTGATATTCAATTCCTAACTCAGATAGCAGCTCAACTTGGAGTGGCGCTTCAGCAAGCGGAATTAGTCGCACAAACACAACAGCAGGCAGCTGATTTGCTAAAGGTACTGGATGAATTGCACGCCACAGGACAACAGAAGCAGTTCTTGTTAAAAGTTGTTGACAAAATGCGGAAAGCCTTGACATTCTCTGGGCACGATCGCGATCGCCAGGTTGAGGAAAGTTTACCGTACTTTGAAGATTGATGTTTAATTAAATTGAGTCAAATTAGCATGACTGAAATTAAATCTTACTATTAGCATCTACCACCAAAAATTTTGTACTGCACGAGCCTTAGCAATATTATAATCTACTGGGATAGATATGGAAATAAACGTCAATTTACTTCTTTAGGATTTGGGCTAAACTTTGAAGATTTGATTTTAAATCAACTATCAAAATTACTACAGCAATAACTTTTTGACACTGAGAAAAAACATTAATTTATACAAAATCAACTCCACGGAATATTTGAGATACTTGTCGGTAATTTTACTGACGACAAACTGATTCAATAAATTTCAAAATAGTATTTATTTGCCAATACATTCAGTTAGTGATGTTAATTCCTCGGAGATTTCCACAACCCCCTGTATGTATTGGGGGCAATGCCTATTAATTTTCTCCCTTGGGAAGGGAGGCTAGGGGAAATCTTATACTTTTATACTTTTGAGGCATCCTCTAACTGTCTAATTATTTTCGTCGCAGTTGCGCTAGTCATTTAGCTGATATTTATCTCATCTAAAGAAATGACCCGATTAGAGGAACCAAACTTGCGAACAAGTCTTCAGCAAGAAAACTTGTTGCGTCGTATTACCAAGCGCATTCGTCTATCACTAGAATTGCAAGAAATTCTGACCACAACAGTGGCGGAGATACGTTCATTTCTCCTAACAGATCGAGTCATGATTTACAAGTTTCATGCCGATGATAGCGGTCAGGTCATTGCTGAATCTATAGATAATAACAAGTTACCTTCGCTGCTGGGATTAAACTTTCCAGCTGATGACATTCCGCCCCATGTCCGTGAATTGTTTATCCAATCGCGGGTGCGCTCGGTTGTTGATGTTGACAGTCAGCAGATTGGTCAGAGTATAGTCCGTGACTTGGAAACAGGTGAGATTATATCAGAGGATATCCGCTACCGTCCTGTAGACCCTTGTCATATAGAGTACCTAAAGGCAATGGGAGTAAAGTCTACTATTGTGATCCCGATTATCTATCAAGAGAAACTTTGGGGGTTATTGGTATCTCACCATTCGCAATCACGTACGTTTACAGAAGATGAAATCGAAGTAGTGCAAATGGTAGTCGAGCAACTGTCGGTGGCGATCGCTCACAGTCAACTCCTTGCTCAAGCACGCGCCACAGCCCAACGGGAAGCGATTATTAACCGCGTTGCTTCCTTACTACATTCATTGCCCGCGATCGCATTACAACCAGCCTTAGAAGCAGCGGTTGCAGCCTTTGATGGTTCTGGTGGCAGACTGTGCATTAAAAATGATACCTCTGATTTCCAGAGTAGCAAGACAAAGAGCTTTGCAGAATGTTTGATACCTGGGAGCGATTGTGTCAGGCTTTATATTTGCGGACACCAGCCCATGATACCAGAACCAACAATATACCCACTGCTAGAGCAATACAGCGTTTGGCAAGAATACTACAAGTCTGGTGAATATGATGTATGGGCTATTTCAGATATCTATCAAACTCCTGGCTTGCGAAGTTTGCAACCTGCCTTTATGGCAACTAAAATTCGCAGTATGTTAATGATACCACTCCACTATCGCCAGCGTTTACTAGGTTATTTAAGTATTTTCCGGGATGAAATAGACACAGAAACCCTGTGGGCAGGGCAGTTCGATCCCGATAAACGGCAACTGTATCCTCGTCTATCGTTTGAGGCTTGGCGCGAATCTAAAAAAGCACAAGCTCAGAAATGGATGCTCGCAGAAATTGAATTAGCTAGAGAACTCGGTAAACAATTTGCGTCAGCAATTCAGCAGTACGAACTGTATCAACAGGTGCAAGCATTCAACACCAGCCTAGAAAAGCAAGTTAAAAAACGTACTTTGCAACTGCAACAGGCAACAGAACAACAACAGGCTGTGTTTAAAGTCATTGCCAAAATTCGTGAATCTCTAGATACCAATACTATTTTCCAAATCACTACTAGAGAAGTTTGTCAACTACTGCGAACTGAACGTGTTTCTGTTTATCGCTTCAACGCTGATTGGGGTGGTGAATTTGTCGGTGATTTTGAAGCTACTAGTCCCAATTGGTCAAGTGTATCTAAACTAGGCGTAAATACAGTTTGGAACGACACCTATTTACAAGATACGCAAGGCGGACGCTACCGCAACAAGGAAACATTTGCGGTGGATGACATTTATAAAATGGGGTTTGCTCAGTGTCATATTGATAATTTAGAGCAGTATCAGATTCATGCTTTTATACTTGCTCCCATCTTTGTTGGGGAAAAACTCTGGGGATTGCTGGCGGCTTATCAACACAGTGGTCCCCGCCATTGGCAAAACTATGAAATTAACTTCCTTACTCAGATTGCTGTCCAACTTGGGGTAGCACTCCAGCAAGCTGAATTACTCGAGCAAACCAAGCTACAAACAGGACGACTAGCCGCAGCAGTGCGAGATTTACAACAAATGCAAACTCAGTTGATTCAAAGCGAGAAAATGTCTTCACTGGGTCAATTAGTGGCAGGCGTTGCCCACGAAATCAACAATCCTGTAAATTTTATACATGGCAATATCATTCATGTGAGGGAATACGCCAAAGATTTACTGAATATGCTGGCTCTTTACCAGCAACACAGCTACAACCTCAGTCCGGAGATTCGTGAGCGAGCAGAAGAAATTGACTTAGATTTTATTGTGGAAGATTTGCCAAAAATGCTCTCTTCCATGCAAATGGGCACCGAACGCATCCGTCAAATTGTTTTATCTCTGCGAAATTTCTCCAGGCTCGATCAAGCAGAGATGAAGCCTGTTGATATTCACGAAGGCATTGACAACACTTTACTAATTCTACAGTATCGCTTGAAGGGCAAACCAGAAGGCTGCGCCATTGAGGTAGTCAAAAAGTACGGCGATCTGCCTTTGGTTGAGTGCTATGCCGGGCAAATGAATCAAGTTTTCATGAATGTGTTGAGTAATGCGATCGATGCTTTAGAACTGCATAGACAATCAATTTCAGAAACTTATATCCCTGTAATTACAATCAAAACTACTGTTGGTCAAATTTCTGGCAATATTCCCAGTGTAGTAATTAGCATTG
Organism: Fischerella sp.; assembly: GCA_026419705.1. Classification (GTDB taxonomy): domain Bacteria; phylum Cyanobacteriota; class Cyanobacteriia; order Cyanobacteriales; family Nostocaceae; genus PCC9605. The sequence goes on along the minus strand of JANZYY010000081.1, from coordinate 8,422 downwards.
CTGACAATGGCCCGGGGATAACGGAAGATGCTATCAATCAAATCTTCGATCCCTTTTTCACCACCAAACCAGTAGGTAAAGGTACCGGCTTAGGATTGTCTATTAGTTACCAAATTGTTGTGGATAAGCACGGTGGCGTCTTTAAATGTAATTCACAACCAAATTTAGGTACAGAATTCTGGATTGAAATTCCAATGCAACAGCATGGGTACAGAGGTGATTAAGATTTTCAGCTTTGTATGTGGCGTTCTCGCATTATACCATATTATTGGTATATTTTATGAATACATACTATTGATTTAATGACCAAGCTCTCCGTCAGTAAGTGTAGTATTCAAGAAAAACTTCCAAAGGTGTATCTATTCCAAATTGATTTAGATAGACTGAACTTCTCCAGAAACCAGTTGAGATAACCTCTAAATATTAACCGTGCATTGGACGTAGTAATCAACTCCACAACACTATCACCCTCAAACGACAGCCTTGGTGGAACTGTAACTCTGCGAAACTCGATTGAGTTACACCTCAGTTCACTTTCTGCCTCAAGCAGTGTTAGACCATTGCAAATGATCCATGGGTCAAGAGCAATTACTCCTGCACTAGGCAAAGAGGGATCGTAACTGACGAGATTGGGCTGCCAACTAATTTCGGACAGAATTTGACCTCTGAATGAAAATTCAATGTCTCCGTAAAGCCATACCAGACATTCTGAGCCATATTGATACTCAGCCGTTGCTTCTCCAAGTAATAAACGAACTTGAGTGGAATCCATTCCCAAGACGACAGACCCAAAGAAGCCCTCGGTAAACAGGCTTTTAAGAGAAATTAAATTGGGTGGGTCATTCTCACTCACTCATTACAACCTGAATCACACCGTACTCAGGGATGTCTGTTACAAAAAACCGTATAATTCTTTCCTTAAACTGTACAGAACACCCTACCTTAGTACCAGATTGAATCTGAGTTAACATGGCGTAGTGCCCCATTGATCTAAAGGGTTCATATCGGTAGCTTCCGTCTCCTTGCGGGGCTTTTTCTAGAATTCCAATGACTGGGCCATCATGTAGGTAAAACTCCGCACTCTCTCCATCTATCATGATTTTGCTTTCTAAGCAATATAGTCATTTCAATTATTGTATCCTCCAAACAACCTTCTGACCATACTATTTTTGATTTCAACTCCGGAGTTGTACTGGCATGGCTAAATAGGTCATCTTCAAACCACCCAAGGGTGTGATAATTACTGGGGTAAGGTTTGTATTCATCTGGATGAGAATTTCGGAAGATGACATATTTTTTAAGCCTTCCATCAAATATTTGATATTAAAGGCAATGTCCATGTCTTCTCCTGATATCTGTGCTGGGATTGACTCCATTGCCCTGCCCACATCTTGAGATTCTACAGATAAGGTAATTTCTTGGGCATCACTATTAATACTGAGCTTGACAAGATTGTTCTTCTGATCGGTTAATACAGCAATCCGCTCCAAAGAACTCAAAAATTGTCGCCTCTCCAAAGTCAATTCTCTTTGAAATTGTTTGGGAATAAGTAGGCGGTAAGCTGGATACTGTCCTTCTAAAGTGCGGCTAGTCAAGCGTTGATTTTGCCATTCAAACACAACTTGACCCTGATCGAAATACAAGGCTACAGGTTCCTCTGATTCGGAACTATGAGCTAACATCCGCTCTAGTTCGCGCAGTGCTCTCGCTGGTACTGTCACCTCCAAACTATCTTCGCTATTTGCATCTGGACTTGCGTTTGTGGTTTCTACCACTGCAAGGCGATGTCCATCAGTAGCAGCAAATTCCAGAGTATCTTCTTTAACTGTTAAATGTACGCCAGTGAGTACCTGCTTGGTTTCATCAGTACTGGTAGCAAATAATGAACCTCGTAAACCTTCAATTAATGCAGCAGCACTGAATTGTATGGCTTGAGCATTTTCAATCACGGGTAGTTCGGGAAACTCTTCTCCTCCCATTGCTCGGATTTGATAACGTCCGCTCTTGGCTGTAAGTGTGACAATTAAACCGTTATAGTCTGGCAGATGGTCAGAACCAAGGGATGATTCATCATTTAGAGTAATTTCTCCCTCTGGCAAACGAGAAACTATGTCATTGAGAAGTTTAGCAGGCAGGGCGATCGCTCCTCCCTGTAACACCTCCGCACTAAAACTAGTGCGGATACCCAAGCTGAGATCGAACGCCGTCAGACTAACTTGGTTAGTTTCCGCATCAGCTTGCAGTAGCACGTTCGCAAGTACTGGATGAGTCGGACGTGAAGGAACAGCACGACTAGTAAGTGAGAGATGAGTACTAAGATTGCTTTGGGTGCAAACTAATTTCATGGTCAGATTCAGCTTGTGTGCTTGGATATAGTAGCACCGTTTGGGATTTAGGAGGGGAGATGGGGAGAGAAATTAGGAGAGGATAACTAACTTAATTTATTTCTTTTTATTTATTACATAATCTAATTTGTTTGTTTTTATTTATTGCCTCACTCCTCCACTCTTCGATGTGTGGAAATTGTGGAAAATTTGGTATGAATTTATTTAAATTAATAATTTACATCTGATGTGAATGATCAAAACCAATGTTAGATCAAGGATTCTGGGCTTTGTAGAGACGTATACGCCGCAGGCGTTCGGGTAGGGTTATTTTGCGTCTCTACACCGAAAATACAAGGTTTCAGCCTCTAATTCACATTCAGCGTAATTTTGTAATTACTTAGCTGTGGAAAACTTGTGGAAAAACCGGTGAATTTTTCCACAAGGTAATTATACTTAATTAAGTTTTCCACAGAAATTGCCAGAGTTTTCCACAAATGATTATGATTTTTTCCACAATGTAATTTCTTCTTAATGTTTTTTTATACTCTGCTTAATGATTAATCAGAAATTGTTCTATCTTTAGACAAAATAATTGTGGTGTTAGTTGTGGAAAACAAAAGAATCAAGTGCTCAATTTGATGTACGAGGACGACTGCTCATATTAATGCGATCGCCAAGTTGACGGAGTGTTTGTGCCAAGTTTTGATCGGTTTCTTTTAATTGAGAAATTTTTTCACAACTATACATAACCGTTGTATGGTCTTTACCACCAAACTCTTCTCCGATTCTAGGCAAACTCAAATCTGCGTGCTGTCGCATCAAATACATTCCTATTTGACGGGCCCAGCTGATTTCTCGGCGGCGCGAATTACTTTTGAGGTCTTCAATTGTAACATTAAACTCATCAGCGACTATTGTCAAAATTGTTTCTGGAGTTGCTTCTACTTTTTCTTTGGGAGGCTCTAGAACAGGTGCAATATTTTCTACCGTCATAGATAAACCCCAAATAGAAATGTAAGCTAATGCCCGAATTAAAGCACCTTCCAGTTCTCGGATATTAGAGGTGTAGTTAGAAGCAATATATTCAATCACATCCCTCGGAAGACGGATATTTTCATATTCAGCTTTGTTTTGCAGAATTGCCATTCTCGTTTCTAAATCTGGCGGTTGGATATCAGCAATCAAACCCATCGAGAACCGAGAACTTAGGCGTTCTTGTAGGCGAGGAATTTGGCTGGGAGGGCGGTCAGAAGCAATCACTACTTGCTTGCCAGCTTCATGTAAAGTATTAAAAGTATGAAAAAATTCTTCTTGGGTATACTCTTTACCCTCGATAAACTGAATATCATCTACCAAAATCACATCGGCAGCGCGGTAGTGTTCGCGAAAAGTTTGCATACTATCATTGCGAATAGCATTGATTAAATCATTCGTAAACTGTTCGGTCGAGACATAGAATATTTTTGAATTCGGGCAAATTTCCGAGCGATAGTGTCCGATTGCTTGCATCAGGTGAGTTTTACCCAAACCTACGCCACCGCATAAAAATAGGGGATTAAATTCTCGACCTGGAGATTCAGCCACAGCCAAGGCCGCAGCATGAGCCATACGATTATTAGCTCCAACTACAAAACGTGAAAATACATATTTTGGATTTAACTCTGTGGTGTTGAGTCGCTTTCTAGCAGCAGTTTCGAGAATATTACTTTGAGGTGATGACAGCCAAGGAATTTCTCGCTCACCCACCTGAGCAATTTCATCACCTTGAGTAACAGTGATATAAATTTCTACTGGATAACCAAGAATATCTTGGACAACATTAGCAATTGTTTTAATGTAATACTTTTGTAGCCAATTGCGGGCAAACGGGTTAGGAGTACGAATCACCAAACAATTATTTTCCAAGCTTTCAGCGCTAGCAGTTTTGATCCAAGTTTCAAAGGTGGGACGGGATAGCTCTAGCTGCAAGCGTTCCAGAACCTGACTCCACAGACGATCTATGGGAATTGCCATTATCTACCACCTTTGCTAGTAACTGTCAGAAATAATATAAGCAAGCACCAATTTAACATTCAGGCACTCTAGACCAGGAACATGCTTTTAAGTTGTAATCATTGTGTGGACTCCCCCAGTAGGCAATATCCTATCACTCACGGATTCACATCGAGAAGTAAACAAAGATGAAGACAAAAGACCATGACTTGCGTTTGAAAAATATTAATAACAACAGATGGGGAGATAGGGAGATGGCCAGATGGGGTGAAGTTCTCTCTCAATCTCCCCACCACCAAACCAACCTATCGCCCCAAAGGTCAACAACCACGATTTTATCGATGCTACTAGGTAGTGTAGCAGCGGTGTTCCTTGCAGGTTGTTCCATCCCTGCCAATACTCTGAGAACACCAAAACCTGATGCTCAAGCTCAAAACCCAAATAATATCCCAGTCCCCATCGCTGCTCCTCCTGTTTTTCAGTCATCCGGAGATCCTAACTTTGTGGTGAAGGTGGTAAAAAATGTGGGGTCTGCAGTAGTTCGCATCGATGCGGCTAGGACTGTAAGCACACCAGATGAGTTTGTCGATCCATTTTTCCGACGCTTTTTTGGAGATGAACCATCACAACCCAGACGGCGAGTAGAGCGTGGTAGTGGCTCCGGGTTTATTATTAGTGCCAATGGTCAGATTTTAACTAATTCTCACGTTATTAACGGTGCTGACACAGTGGCGGTACGGCTGAAAGATGGTCGTACTTTCGAAGGACAAGTAGTAGGCGAAGATCCGGTCACGGATGTTGCTGTGGTGACAATTGCTGCCAATAACTTACCAACTATTCCTTTAGGCAATTCTGAGAATTTGCAACCAGGAGAAGCGGTAATTGCCATCGGTAATCCTTTGGGTTTAGATAATACTGTGACTTCAGGAATTATCAGTGCTACAGGTCGTTCCGGTAGTGATATTGGTGCTAGTGACAAGCGCGTTGATTACATTCAAACTGATGCTGCAATTAACCCTGGTAACTCTGGTGGACCTTTGCTAAACACTCGTGGTGAAGTAATTGGTATGAACACCGCCATAATTCGAGGCGCTCAAGGATTAGGTTTTGCTATTCCAATTAACACAGCCCAAAGGATCGCCAAGGAATTAATTGCAAAAGGTAGGGTGGATCATCCTTATCTCGGAATTCAAATGGTAACACTAACACCGGAAATTAAGGAAAGAATCAGTAGATTAGGCATTAATCTGACAGTAGATCGGGGAGTTTTATTAGTTGATGTGGTTCCCCGTTCCCCCGCAGCGATCGCTGGATTGCGAGAAGGTGATGTCATTCAAAGCATTAATAACCAGCCTGTCACTGATATAGAACAAGTACAAAAACTGGTAGAAAACAGTAGAATAGGAATTCCTTTACAATTACAAGTACAACGCAATGGACAAAATGTGCAAGTAGCGGTTAAACCTGCTCCCTTGCCAACTTAGCGTGAAAGTTAATCGATCGGATGAGTAGATAGTAGATAGTAGATATTAGATAGTAGTTGGTTGTTTCCCACTAACCACTAACCACTACCCCCGTCAAGGTGTGAGTCTTGGCAAGGGATTTTTCTTGGTGTCTTGGTGGTGAAAAAAGAATGATTGAAACACCAAGACACAAAGACTCCAAGAAATTTGACAGAGGTAGTAAATACAGTCAACGCGATCGCTCAGGATTCACTTTCTAAACTTGAGCAAATCTTGATTAATTGAGAATAAGTCATGAAGCTATGAGGATTTGATTGGTAGTCACACTTTATAGTACCTACTACGAAGATCAGAACTACAATTTGTATGCAAAAGTGGAATTTTGATAGCTTCGGTAAAGCAACTATATTAAAGATATAGTAGAATTTTGTGCCTGAATTCAAATTTTGCACGCTGATGCAACACCATAGGGACAGTAGCAATGCAGAAATAGAGCTAGAGGCTCTGTCACAGGAAAGTGCAACATCTGAGTAAAGGTACTGGGTTTCTACACCGAACGCGAGGTTTGATATGAAACTGCCTGATGGGCCGCGCACACCACCCTTCGTACAACTGATTCATGTACTGTTTCGCCCTTTGGAATTCTTAGAAGAAAATGCAAAGCGCTATGGAGACTGCTTTACATCTCAAATAACTGGCTTTTCTCCATTAGTAGTTATTAGCAACCCACAGGCACTTCAGCAAATCATGACTGCTGACTCTAAACTATTGGAGTCTGGACCAGCTAATAAAATTTTTCATTTTATAGTAGGGGATGACTCATTATTATTATTGGATGGCGATCGCCACCAACGCAAGCGGCGTCTGTTGACTCCTCCCTTGCATGGGGAGAGAATGCGAACCTATGGCAAGCTGATTTGTGACATCACTGAGAAAGTCACCAGAAACTGGACTATTGGTCAATCTTTCATCGCCCGTTCTGTCTTCCAAGAAATTTCGCTGCGAGTCATCCTCCGTGCTGTTTTTGGCGTTGATGACGCAGAGCGTTTCGAGGAATTGCGACAATTATTCAGTGTGATGCTGGATAACTTTGACTCACCTGTCAAGTCTGCTTTCTTGTTTCTGAAGACGCTGCAAAAAGATTTAGGTCCTTGGAGTCCTTGGGGAAGCTTTGTCCGCCAACGAGAGCGAATTGATGAACTGATTTATGCTGAAATTCAGGAACGTCGACAGCAATCCGATGCTTCTGGTGAAGATATCTTGAGTTTAATGATGTCGGCTCGTGATGAAGCAGGACGGCCAATGACAGATCGAGAATTACGCGATGAATTGATGACATTACTGTTAGCAGGTCATGAAACTACGGCTTCTGCTTTAGCATGGGCATTATATTGGATTCACAAGCTACCAACAGTCCGTGAGAAGCTGTTGCATGAGCTGGAAAACATCAGCGATGATACAGATCCCAGTGAAATTGCTCGACTACCTTATCTTACAGCAGTTTGCCAAGAGACATTGCGTATATATCCCATTGCTTTATTTACTTTCAGTCGCATTTTGAAAGCACCATTTCAGGTGATGGGCTACAATTTTGAGCCAGGTACGTATTTATCCCCTTGTATTTATTTGGTCCACCAGCGGGAGGATATATACCCGGAACCGAAGCAATTTCGGCCAGAGCGTTTTTTGGAACGCCAATTTTCACCCTATGAATACATGCCCTTTGGGGGCGGTAACCGTCGCTGTCTGGGTATGGCGTTTGCTCAGTTTGAAATGAAACTCGTACTGGCAACTATTTTGACACAGTGGCAACTGGAACTGGGCGATCGTCGTCCGGTACGTGCTGTGCGTCGTGGTCTTGCTACCACACCAGGTGGTGGTGTGTCAATGGTAGTGACGGGAAAAAAGGTGAAAGCCCGCAATCTAGTAAGCTGTTAGGCTTTGAATTTACCCATTTGGGCGGAGTGGGAGATGGGGTTCTGGGGGAGAATAACCACTAACCACTAACCACTAACCACTAACCACTAACCACTAACTATTGACTATTAAATCCGGAGTTTCGTTGATGCACATAGTATTTATGTGCTGCCATAACTATGGCTAAGAATCCCCAAAGAATCATACCGGAGACTCCCAGCATACCGCTACCAATGGGTAGAGTTGTAACACAAGCAAGACCAATAGCGCGTGCAGCAGCCATAAAAGGGTCGATACGAAGCTCAGAATACTGAAATACTTGAAACAACAGCAGGATTAATCCACCCAAGTAAAAGACAGCACCAAACCAACCTAGCGTGAAAAACGTATCTAAAATGCCGCTATCAATCACAATCGGTTCTAGTACACCCTTTTCGTTGACAATAAATGTATTGCCGATGCCGTTGCCTAAATAGTTTGTTAAGGCTTTGTTGACTCCTCTTTCGTAAATCCCTTGCCTAGCTTGGGCGCTGCTATCTTTATCAAGATTAGAAAAAGTTTCTAATCGATTGGCAATCACTTCAGAGAATGGCTCAATAGTAGCTAGTGGGACGACACAGATTGCCATGACTAGAATAGTGACGATCAGACGCATTTGGATGTGTGGTTTGAGTGAAGAGAGTAGGGTGAGCGTACCTACCAACCTGTCTCTTATACACATCT
>JANZYY010000813.1 GCA_026419705.1 Fischerella sp. | reverse complement strand
TCCCAAGGACGTCCTATTTATCGGGTGCGCGAGGTAATCGCCAAAAAGCTTAGGTAATGTAAAATTAATTGATAGTTAGTGGTTAGTGGTTAGTGGTTAGCAACTAAATACTTTACAGGCTTTTGGTAAAGTATGGCTGTTCGACTCTCTAACTACTAACTACTAGCTACTAACTACTAACAGAAGATTGCACCTGTCGTGAAAGTACTTAGTAAAACTGATACTAAACTACGGCGCAACCTGCTGGTTTTATTTGCTGCAGGTTTGTTGTTCTGGTCTAGTTTGTCTTCTTTGTTGCCAACCCTACCACTCTATCTTGAAGAAGTAGGTGCAACCAAGCAACAAATCGGGTTCTTGATGGGCTGTTTTGCCATTGGACTATTGCTATTCCGACCTTGGGTAGGACAGTTAGCGGATAAGAAAGGTCGTAAAATTGTATTGCTCATCGGTATATTGGTAGTAGCGATCGCCCCCCTTGGTTACGAACTCACCAATTCTTTTCCTTTATTGATGGTGATACGTGCTTTTCATGGCATTAGTATTGCTGCTTTTGCTACTGGCTATTTAGCACTGGTTGCAGATTTAGCACCACCAAACCATCGTGGTGAGATCATTGGCTATATGAGTTTGGTCAATCCGATTGGCTTAGCAGTGGGTCCTGCTTTGGGTGGTTATTTACAAGTTGCGGCCGGTGATACCGCCTTATTTTTGTTATCTGCAGGATTGGGTGGATTAGGGGTCTTGTGTGTTCTACCAGTTGTCAATCCACCAATTCAGACACAACAACGAGTCAAAGACCAAAAGACTAATTTTTGGCGCATGTTGGTGAGTCCAAGAGTGAGAATACCAGCATTTGTGATGTTGATGGTTGGTTTGACCGTTGGGAGTTTACATACTTTTGCACCTCTATTCATCAAGTCTACTCAGGTTGACTTGAATGTTGGGTTGTTTTACACGGTCTCAGCTGTTTCTAGCTTTAGTTGTAGGGTATTTATTGGTCGAGCTAGCGATCGCTTAGGACGGGGATTGTTTGTCACCCTAGGCTTAGTTTTCTATTCTGTGTCTATGGTATTGATGTGGTTAGCCAATGATATCAGTATTTTTTTAATCGCTGCTTTGATTGAAGGCGCTGGAGGTGGTACGCTCATCCCCATGATTTCAACAATGATGACCGATCGTTCGCTACCACAAGAAAGAGGACGTATCTTTGCTTTGTGCATAGCTGGATTTGATGTTGGTATCGCGATCGCAGGTCCTGTTTTTGGTCTTGTAGCCGAACAATTTAGCTACCGTAGTATCTTCGGTGTCACTGCTGCTTTCGCTGGACTCGGCATGCTCACTTTCCTTACCCAGTCAGGTAAGAACCTTTCCACCTCGGTGCGTTTCGCCCTCGGTCGCGGTGAAGATGTTTACGCTTTGAACAAAATCTAAATGTAGAGACGCGAGTCTCGCGTCTCTGCCAAGAAACGGGCGAGGAGGGATTCGAACCCCCGACACCGTGGTCCGTAGCCACGTGCTCTAGTCCACTGAGCTACACGCCCTTGCTAGTCACTGTATCTTATCATAACACATCACTACCAAATGAAGCAAGAAAATTTTCAATCTCATTCTGCTGACCTCACACATTTAGATCTTCAGGGTCAAGCCCAAATGGTAGATGTATCGGGGAAAGTACCTACAGTCCGCCAAGCAATTGCTGCTGCGAGAGTGCGGATGTTGCCAGAGACTTTTGCTACTATCCAAGCAGGAAATGCCCCCAAAGGAGATGTATTGGCAACAGCAAGACTAGCAGGAATTATGGCAGCTAAACAGACGGCTAACTTAATTCCCCTATGTCATCCCTGTCTCTTATACACA
>JANZYY010000812.1 GCA_026419705.1 Fischerella sp. | reverse complement strand
GACCATAAGGTCCAATCAGTACGTAAATAGGTTCGCCTGTTTCGGGGTGACGTCCTACCTCGTCAGGTCCAGAAGTTTTTTGCCGCAGCAATGTTTCTACTTTTTGCGGGTCAAGATCTGCAGGAGTAAAATCTTTGGGAATTGATGCTGTTACTACAGCATCACCATTTTCGACCTCAATGTAGGGACCAAATTTACCTATGCGGATTTTGGCATTTAAGTTTTCTAGTTCCACAGTCCTGGCTGTGTTGGCATCAATTTGATCTTCTTTTTCTCTAACTTGGGGTTCTAGACCTTTATCTCCCAGATAAAATTCTCGTAGGTAGGGTAGCCACTCGACTTCACCCTCAGCAATGTCATCTAGAGTTTGCTCCATCTTGGAGGTAAAGCCAGTATCGACGATATCGGGAAAGTATTTTTCTAGCAGTTCAGTCACGGCGAAGGCTGTGAAGCTAGGAATGAGGGTATTGTTTACCAATTGGGCGTAGCCCTTGTCAAGAATAGTGCCAATAATGCTGGCATAGGTGCTGGGGCGCCCAATCCCCTCATTTTCCAGGGTTTTCACCAAAGTAGCTTCAGTGTATCTAGCTGGGGGTTGGGTTTCGTGTTTGACCGTCTCTAGGTTTTGACAGTTAGGACGATCCCCAACTTTAAGGTCAGGCAAAATGACTTCTTGGTCTTCCAAAGCTGCTTCGGGATCGTCAGAACCTTCAACGTAGGCACGCAAGTATCCTGGAAAATCGATGCGCTTGCCAGACGACCGGAATCCAGCATCTTCGACTTGCAGTTGCACAGTGATTTGGGTTTGGCGAGAATCTGCCATTTGACAGGCGATGGTGCGCTTCCAAATCAGGTCATACAATTGCAGTTCTCTACCGCTTAAACCAGTTTCTTGGGGTGTGCGGAAGGTGCTACCTGCAGGACGAATGGCTTCGTGCGCTTCTTGTGCGCCTTTGGACTTGGTGATGTATTGGCGGGGTTGGGGGCTGAGGTATTGCTTGCCATAAAGCTGTTCTACACAGCTACGAGCTGCTGCCACTGCTTGTTCTGATAAATGCACCGAGTCTGTACGCATATAGGTAATATACCCCTGTTCGTACAAACTTTGAGCAATCCGCATTGTGTCCCGTGCTGAGAGGCGCAGTTTGCGGTTAGATTCCTGTTGCAATGTCGAAGTTGTAAAAGGTGGTGCGGGTTTGCGGGTAACTGGACGTTCTTCGATGTCTGTAACCGTCCAAGGTTTCCCAGTCAGGCGTTCCTTGAGTGCTTCGGCTTCGGCTTGGTTGAGCAGTACGACTTTGCGACCAGTGACAATTTTTCCAGTGGCAGGGTCAAAATCGCTACCAGTTGCTAATTTAGTTCCTGCTAGAGAGACAAGCACTGCGCTAAAAGCCTGTTCTTTTCCTTTCTCGGCTTGCGGTGGAGTCAAAGTCGCTTTTAAATCCCAGTATGTTGCTTGCTTAAAAGCGCGACGTTCCCTTTCCCGCTGTACTAATAAGCGCACTGCTACCGACTGTACGCGTCCTGCAGACAACCCCCAAGCAATTTTTTTCCACAACAGAGGAGACAGGGTATAACCCACCAGTCGATCCAAAATTCGCCGCGTTTCCTGGGCGCGAACCAACTGCTCATCGATGTTACGGCAGTTTTCCAGAGCTTTTTCGATCGCCTCTTGAGTAATTTCGTGAAACACCATCCGCTTAGTCGGCACCTTGGGTTTGAGTAATTGGTATAAATGCCAACTAATACTTTCACCTTCTCGGTCTTCGTCCGTGGCCAGGATTAGTTCTGAAGCTTCTTTGAGAGCTTCTTTTAGCTGGGTAACAACTTTCTTTTTGTCTTTGGGGACAACATACAC
>JANZYY010000811.1 GCA_026419705.1 Fischerella sp. | reverse complement strand
TAACTATATTTGGTGGCGGGAGATGGATTTGAACCATCGACCTTCGGGTTATGAGCCCGACGAGCTACCAGGCTGCTCTATCCCGCGTTGCCTTTTATAGTATAACAGCAAAGCTAAAAAATTTGCAACTACAAAAGTGATAATTCTCCAACTACTTCTAAACGTTTGTATTTACCTAAGCTTATAAACTTTTCTGACAAGGCTTCGGCAGCACTGGGACTGATCCAGCCCATCTGTTGGAGCAAGTAAATTGCAGCAGCATATTTTGCTCGCTTTGCTCCATCTATAACTTTAATTGCCAGTCCCATACCTTCACCAAGCCTGCCAATACACTGTACTCCCTCAGCACCAGCTTTACTTACCAGTTCTCCCGGAGTTAAACGCATCAGTTCCGTATCAAATTCTCCTTCCCCTGCTACCATAACCGGATGATGAGTCATGGCCCTGACAATGCGCTCCATGTCCAAATTATTGCGAGAAGCTAGCTGAGCGTATAAATATGCCATTTGTCCGAGTTGCATCAGATAGGTGGGTGCACCACAGTCATCGTGAGCGCTGATAAATTCCTCGGCGGGCATTTTTAGTAATTCAGCTACCTTAGTTATAATCAGCTGCTGTACGGGGTGTTTGCGCTGCAAGTAATTACTTAAAGACCAATTGCATTGCTGACAAACAGCTAACATTCCGGCGTGTTTACCGGAACAATTATATTCTAAGGGACTGCGCTTCCCCTCAGGAATCGGACACTGGAGTGCGGAAGGATCGATATCGGCTCGCCAAAGAATATTAAACGCCTGTCGCACATGCTGAATTGTACCTTGATGAGAACTAGTGATAATTGCTAGGTCGCGATCGCTAAGTTTGTACCTTTCCAATGTTCCAGTACTAGTAACAGCAAGAGCTTGAAATGGTTTGAGTGCTGAACGGACAAAGGTCGCAGTTTCAGCATTACCTGCAACCGACAGCACCCTTCCTCGTTCATCACTGACGACGGCTTGGACTATATGCCTTGATTCAATAATGCCTTCACGCAATAATCTAACTTCTAGTGCGGTAGCTTGAGTTCGTTTTCCCATTGTCATGGGTGATTATCTATACTTGATTTTATGATTTGTCGTTGGTCATTTGTCATTTGCTTGTTTTTGTTGTTTGGATAACAAACAACAATCAACCACCAACCATCGTGCGGGCGGGTTTAGCTATGGTATTCAAATGTACAGACGTGCTCTGGCACGTCTGGTACAATCACTAACTACCAAAGACTAACCATTTACCAATCACAAATGACGAATGACCATTTAAACTAAGTGCCAAACTATCGTACCAGCAACGAACAACACAGCCAAGCCAGCGAAGGTAATTTGTAATCGTTTAATGATTGGTTTGATTTGGTAAGTAACAATCAACCGATCGCGGGTTAGCACTTCTTGCGGTTTTGTCCAAGTTTGACCATCATACCAGCCTGACTCTTCATAAAAGATAATCGGGCTGGCTAGGCGATCTTGCACATAAGACCAACCTAGATATAACCTTAGCAATACGAGTATTAAACCTATACTCGCTCCGGCAGCACCAGAAAGAATAAACTGTACTGTGTGTTTGTGTGGGGGAAAGCTTGCAGCTGCTACTGGTGCTGCTACCAGCCAAGTAATACCCCAAATCCAACCTATTTTTGTGATATAAGCACGCCAATTTAAGACACAGTCACGAAATAGCCAGGAAGATTTTAACTGTTCATACTCATTCAGTGGTTGTTGTTCAACGGGCACTGGGCAATTTGAGACCGAGGACTTGATCATGTTGGCTTACCCCCACCATCATCAGAGCTTGGACTGTCTCTTATACACATCTGACGCTGCCGAC
>JANZYY010000810.1 GCA_026419705.1 Fischerella sp. | reverse complement strand
ATAGCTAATCTCACACCTGCTGAGGCAGCGTGGCGCGGTCATCTAACCCTGGAGTTTTCTAACTCTTCCAGTGCTGATTGTCGTATTTACGCTAATGAAGGCGTAGTGCAATTACTCTTTTTAGAAGGTGAACCCTGCGCTATTAGTTACGAAGCACGTCGGGGTAAATATCAGGATCAACTAGAAAAAGTGACTCTTGCTAAAGTCTAGTCTGTAAGGCGCATCACACATCCCTTTCAAGGTGGGTGAAATTCGACTTGGTGTCTTAGTGTCTTGGTAGTTCAATCAAATTTATTTTTTCACCACATAGACACAAGACACGAAGAAATTTTATTATTTAGGATTGCGCTACCAAAAAGATAGGTGCGTTACATTGTCACTCATGCACCCTTAAATGTTTAATGGTTTATCTTGCTCGTAAATCAACTCTTTCTTCATTGACAAAGCAATTTCTGCTTTTTGTAATTCTGTACCTAAATACATTGCATGTTCAACTTGTAAGCCAGGGCAATCTGCGGCTATTTGCTGATATAGTTTTTTTGCAGATTTACCTGAATAACAGTTAACTATTTCTCCGGAACCAGGAGTAATACGTTCTACTAAAATTTGACGATTTTGTACGGTAATGACAAAACTGCCAGCAGGATCGGCATAATCTCTTTGTTGATAAATTTTAGGATATTGGGATTTAATTATATTCTCTGCATTTTCCCAGCAGTCATCATAAATATGGGCACTTTGACTTATGGTAATTAATGGCCCTATTTGCAATTGACGATTGGATCTTTGTACGATCTCATCTCGAATATGTCGTTGCAGAGCACTTAATCCCATTGCATTAGCAGGCCAGGCAGAAAACATGTCATTACTGCGAAAAGTCGCTGTTAAAGATAACTGATTATCTACTACTCTTACCCAAATATGGTTCAAGCAAGGAGGACTATCGTTACCATCCTTACTAACATCCCATAAAGACATGACTGCTCTAGCCGAATCAATATCTTGTACTAAACGTGAAATAACTTGTTCAATTTGGTCACATCCGAACCAAGAACGTAACCTGTGACCATACGTGTATTTCACTCCTTCTTGTGTCGGTGAATTATCTAAAAACTGGGAAATATATTCTTGTAAAAAACTGCGGTCAATAGGCAAATAATTGGGTTCTGGAAAGTAAAAATCTTCCGGTTCGTCTGTGACTATTGCCATTAAATCAATTAACTCTTGCCATCGTCCATCATAACCAGTGGCTCGAATTGTTCCAGTCGTTTTAATGCGATGAATTATTTTCACCCAAGTTTCAGCGATGGTTTTACCTTCTATGCGATGTCCATAAAGTTCTCCAGGTAAAATTATTGGTTCAATCTTTGGCATGGGATATTCTTTTTCTTCCCCCCAAGGTTCTAGAGGTTCTCGCTTTGCAAAACTTCTCACAAGTTCGCAGGCTTCCGCGATTGATTTTGCTTCTTTAATCTCTATACATTCCCGCAATTTTTGTAGGACATTGGCTGGAATTACTTCATCAATATATCCAGGAATGCGAGAGCGAATTTTCCAACAAAATCGTCCGTTATCACACACTCCTTTCTCAAAGCCGTGATAAAAAAAGTCCAACAAACAAGTTCCAGCACCTGCGTTTTTGTCTTCTTTTGTAGCATTGAGAACAACTAAAAAACGGACATGAGGATTATTCAGTAAATTGCGAATTAATAAATTTATTCCTCTTGTAGGTGAATATAGCTGACCAATTACAGCATACTCTTGTGGGTGGAGGTGTCTGGCTATGGCCTGTTTTGCTGTCCACCCTGCAATGACTGCTGTCTGTCCCGAACCGTAGATAAGTTGGTTGGGCTTATACAGTGCTGTGT
>JANZYY010000809.1 GCA_026419705.1 Fischerella sp. | reverse complement strand
AGATGTGTATAAGAGACAGGTCTGGACGTCACTCGCGTCGTTGGAATGGTGAATGGTATCGACAACATACCCATCCAGATGGGATTCGGTTTGAAATCCATGAAGCATTAGATAAGTTATATACGCAAGGTTATCGAGCAACACGGGTAATTATTGCTCGCCGCTATCAGGAATTGATGAGTGGCTATTTAGAACGCAGCACTCCTTGGCGAGGAGGACAATCAGAAGGGACTTCGGCACGACTGTACGGTTTACCTGTGGAGTTTGGTCCCGATCCCAAAGAAGAACCCTGTTGGGAAGTAATTAATTTTGATTTGGAAAAAGAACCCGGTGTGCCTGTACGCTATCCATATTTCAGATTATTTGAATAATAGTTATTAATCATTAGTCAATAGTTAGTTGTTGGTAGTTGGTAGTTGATAGTTGTTGGTTTTTCCAAACAACAAACAACTAACAACCAACAGCAATTAAAAGCCAAAATTATGCACCATGCTTCTATTCGCACAGCTAATATTCATCGAGCGATCGCTTTCTACGAACAACTAGGGTTTAAAGTTTGCGAACGCTTCACTACAGGTTATACCCTTGCTTGTTGGATGGAAGGACTGGGTGGCAGAATTGAACTAATCCAAATACCAGAACCAAAACCAGCCCCAGATGCGTTCGCAGACGAGCATTATGTAGGGTACTATCATTTGTCTTTCGATCTCACAAACATCACAACTGATTTGCCTAGCTGGTTGACAGACTTGAAAGAACGTTTTGCTCTGGCCGTAGCAAATCAACCAGAACACTTACAACCACTGAAAATTCTTCTAGAACCAATGCAGCAGCAAATAGGCGATCGCATTTATGAAGTCGCCTTTATTGCCGATAACGATGGCTTACCCTTAGAATTCATTCGGCTTTTAGCCACACTCGAGTAGTTTTTCATCAAAGAAAGGGCATAGAGGCATAGAGTATTCCTGTCAAGGTATAAGTCTCCCAAATGGATTTTGCTTTGTGTCTTGGTGGTTTAATAAGATTTATTTTTTCTTATTTTTTCACCCTCATCCCTTTATGCCCCTATGTTTTGTCCATTCTCAAAAAATTCAACCCATCGGTAGTTGCACATTTATTACTTTGTCTGTAGAATATTACTTCTCTGTAGTGTTGCTGAGGCAACAGATTCCCCAGCAGGATTACACTATAGTCATAGAAAAATCTGTAAATTAAATTACAGATATATTAAACAAATACATGTCTGTGTTTACCGCTTTGCATAGATATCGTTTCTCTATTTTTGTGTTAATTCTCTGGCTTATTGCGGTTTTGCTGCTCAGTGACGGATCTGCTATCAGCCATATGACCGTGACACCTATATTAGTAGAAACTCGCAATAAAAATGTTATTAAAGATACTCATAAAAACTCAATATCAGAAAACGTCAGCAAGACAGTACTGGAAAACGGTCTCACTGTCCTGACTAAGGAAGTCCATTCAGCACCAGTGGTAACCGTGCAAGTTTGGTATAAAGTGGGATCGCGCAACGAAGAGCCAGGAGTGAATGGTATTGCCCACCAGTTAGAACATATGATGTTCAAAGGCACGAAAAATCGTCCTATTCAATTTGGACGCTTGTTTAGTGCTTTAGGTAGCGACTCCAACGCGTTCACGAGCTATGACCAAACGGCATACTACAGCACTGCAGAGCGCGACAAGCTGAATGCTCTTCTCACACTAGAAGCAGACAGAATGCAAAATGCTCTGATTAATACCGAGCAATTAGCGAGTGAGAAGCGAGTAGTGATTTCCGAGTTACAGGGTTATGAGAACAGTCCAGAGT
>JANZYY010000808.1 GCA_026419705.1 Fischerella sp. | reverse complement strand
TGTTTGTCACCCACGACCAAGAAGAAGCGATGGAGGTCTCGGATGAAATTGTGGTGATGAATAAAGGACGTGTAGAACAGGTGGGGACGCCCGCGGAAATTTACGATCATCCCGCGACAGCATTCGTGATGAGTTTTATTGGACCTGTAAACGTGTTACCCAGTACTTCGCGAATTTTCCAAGGTAACGGGTTCGATTCCGCACACCCAGAGATATTCTTACGTCCGCAAGATGTAATTATAGAAACCTCTCCCTACGGTACTGCCGTACCGGCAAGAGTGAGTCGATTGATACATTTAGGCTGGGAAATTCAAGCAGAATTATCTTTAGATGATGGGCAAGTAGTGACAGCACACTTAACACGCGAGCGTTTTGATCAATTGAAGTTGGAACCGCAGCAAAAGGTATATGTCAAACCGAAGGATGCTAAGTCTTTTCCGCTGTATTATTCGATTTAAAAATAAGCAAACAAGTTGAAAGCCAACATTTCCCCGACTAAACTGGGGAATTTTTGTTTGTTGCGAATCAAGTTAGCTCAAATAGCGATTTTAAACGCACCAGGAGCGCACAGTCTTGGTGCAAAAATTTCGCTATGAACTTATGTAATGTTGTACTAACTACAACCACCAACCACCAACCACCAACCACTAACTACTAACCACCTTAACTATGACTTCACGTGATGCACCTCAATGACTGTATGCACGTTACCTCGTGGTGCAAAATCCGCTTTGACGGTAATTTCTAAAGGATCGCAAGCAGCGACAAAATCATCCAAAATTTGATTGGCGGATTCTTCGTGAGAAATATAGCGATCGCGGTAACTGTTAATATAAAGTTTCAGTGCCTTTAATTCTACTACCAGTTGATCGGGTATGTAGGTAATGTGAATTGTGGCAAAGTCTGGATAACCAGAAAATGGGCATTTACAGGTGAATTCCGGTAATGATATGTCAATTTTATAACGACGTCCCACCCGCGGATTGGCAAATGCAATTAGTTTTCCTTCCGCGATATTGCGTTCGCCATACTTCATTTCTTGACTTGGCTGAGATATAGTTTCGGGTGAAGAGTTATTCATAGACAAATTTAAAATAGCCAAGGATTGTTGGTCATTGGTCTTAAACTTTTGACTTATAAATCTTCTGTTTGCCAATCTGGTAATTCATCTGCTTCCCAGTCCGGGCAATTTTCACCCTCCCATCCATAAGGGTGCATACCGCAGACTAATAAATTACCACCATAAACTTGACCGTGGTAATGACAGCAACCTATACAGGCGGGATTTTGTTCTAATGAGGGGTCGACCGGATAAGGAAAAGCCGGATCTAAATCATCTCCGACCACATCTTCTAGTTCCCAGTAAATTTGTTCAGCTAATTCTTGGAAATACTGATCGACCTCAGTAACGATTGTATTGTGCAATTGCTCAGTAATTTCTTCCGTGACTTCAAAAAAAGTATCTACCATTTCACTCATCCCTAGGAAAAAGTGTTCTACTTCATCAGCCACTGTTTGTACCATTTGCCAAATTTCTTTTTGCCAATTTTCCATAAAACTAACGCCTGACTGGCTATGTAAACAGATGAGACTGCTGTGTCTGCCAGAAATTGCTTGTTGTTTTGGATTTCCTGAGAGTAGGGGTTTTTCTGGAGGGTGAGTACGTAAGTATTGCGTAGACACCCTTTCAGCAAATTCTCTTTGGGTATTATTGTCTTGCCACAACCAAATGCCCGTAGATGTTCAGTACTACTTTGCACCGAAGCACTGAAGCACACCCTGAGGAACAGGTTTTAACTTAAATTTTAAGCCATAGAGTCATGGGTTGATATCAGTATCTGTCTCTTATACACATCT
>JANZYY010000807.1 GCA_026419705.1 Fischerella sp. | reverse complement strand
CTTGAGGAGGTCAGAGTAGCGATCGCACAATTCTTTTTTTCTGCTCAAGGGAATTTGGCGCGGATCGGTACCAGTGAGTGGCAGTTGACACACCGCCTGTACTGGTTCGATGGGAGCAAGTATGGTTTCTTCATCACCAACCATGCGCGCAGCAGAAATTGCTTCTTCAATGCGGTCTTGAATTGTTGTCAAGCGGTTAAAGCTGCTGAAACCCCAGCCACCTTTATAACAAGCGCGAATGTGTCCACCCACAGAAATACCTTCGCTGAGAGTTTCTACTTTGTCACCACGCAACAGAATATCTGTATCTTCCGCTTCTTCCAAGCGAATCATCAGATAATCTACCCGAGATGAATAACGAGCAATCAGCTCAGAAAGCAAATTTTGTGCATCCGCAAGCAAGGTAGGCATTTTGCAGGCAGGAACAATTACGACTTGAGTTTATTCTCTAATAAATTGTGTGAGTTTGAGTGTTCTTGGTTGGTAGTTGTTTGGTGTTTGTTCCAACTAACCACCAACAAACAACACTCAACGTTTTACAATTATTTTTTCAATAATTTTTTTACCTTTGCCTCATCCTTGTGTGAGTGAGTGATGTGGTTGAACATGCAAAAACAGCCGTAAGTTATGTCAAAGTTAAAGTTAGAGGCAGGTAGTGCAAGCAATACACCCTTGCTATTAGCAGGCATCTTTTTTTCCCTGTGTCTGTTGTTTACCCTGCACCGCTACTATAGTTTTTATGCTTCCTTTGACCAAGGCATTTTTAACCAGGTTTTTTGGAATAACCTGCACGGCCGCTTTTTTCAAAGCTCCCTTTCTTCGAGTCTATCTACAAACGTCGTCCATGCAGGGGAAGTTGCCACAGTTTATTACCATCGTCTCGGTCAACACTTTACCCCAGCTTTGTTGCTGTGGCTACCAATCTATGCCTTATTCCCCTCTCCTGTCACTTTGACAGTCCTGCAAGTAATACTCGTGACAGCGGCGGGTTTAGTTTTGTACGTATTGGCGCGACAGTATCTCAAACCACCATTAGCCGTAATGATTACCGCCAGCTTTTATAGTGCTAATGCGGTAATTGGTCCGACTTTAAGTAACTTTCACGACATCAGCCAGATTCCTTTGTTTGTGTTTACCCTGCTGCTGGCAATGGAAAAGCGCTGGTGGTGGTTGTTTTGGTTGATGGCTGTTTTAATTTTGGCTGTGCGAGAAGATGCAGGTGTGGGTTTATTTGGGGTGGGAGTTTACATGATTTTGAGCAAACGCTTTCCCCGCACTGGATTTGGTGTCTGTGTTCTCAGTTTTGGTTATATGTTGGCACTAACCAATCTAATTATGCCGTTGTTTTCTAAAGATATCTCGCAACGGTTCATGTTAGAACGGTTTGGACAATATGCTGATGGTGAGGAAGCTTCCACCCTAGAAATTATTTGGGGGATGATTAGCAATCCTCTGCGCTTGATCGTAGAATTAGTTACGCCAATAGATAGAACAATTAAGTATTTACTTGGTCATTGGTTGCCCCTGGCGTTTGTGCCTGCTGTCGCTCCTGCTGCTTGGACGATCGCTGGTTTTCCGCTTTTAAAGTTATTACTAGGCAAGGGAGAATCTGTCCTATCAATTACAATTCGTTACGCCTTAACTGTAGTGCCAGGATTATTTTACGGGTCAATTCTCTGGTGGTCGCAGCGTCAGCAAAAATTTAAACCTTCATTGTGTCGCTTCTGGGTGGGTTGTATTTGTCTGTCCCTATTTTTTACCTTCACATCCAACCCAAATCGCACCTTTTACTTTCTCATCCCTGATTCAGTAAAACCTTGGGTATATGCTGTCTCTTATACACATCT